>DAOVNC010000225.1 GCA_030630445.1 Kiritimatiellales bacterium
GCCGCTTGGGCCGTATCAAGCAACGAGAGGCAAAGAGGCGTCGATTGGCAGTTCACCATTGAGGATGCACGTCATAAACTGAAATCGCTATATCCTAATATTATAGTTTGACGATGCACTAGCCCTTCCGGGGGTTTTAATTGCCGACCCGATTTCAAATGCTAGCTTGTCCATATATTGCTACCGGAATCCTCAACGTCGAGGGGTAGGGAAGAAACATAAAATGCAGGATGAGCCTGCATTGTAAAAAGGAGAAGCAGCATGAAACAAGCAGTAAAACTTAGCGTAGTCGTTGCCTTTGCCATTGCAATAGGAGCCTCATCCGTCTTGGCGGAAACATTCACATGGGACGGTGGAGTTGGCAATTGGAGCGATTCGACATGGAACAGTGGCGGAGCAGCTCCTGCTGTAGACCGCATAGTAGATGACATCGTCATCAATGCAGGGACGGTTGGCTACACAGGTTACAGCAGAATGGACGATAACGCCTCGCTTACAGTCAGTGGTACCGGCGTTTTGAACAAAGGCTGGTCTAATGATGGTGGCGAGTGGATCAAGGGCACGACGGAACTCCAGGGAGGAACAACCACTTGGGAAAATAACCGTTTCCATCTGCAGGGAGATCTAAACATTAGTGGCGGGGTCAATACGTACTATTCCCACCAGTATTGGAGTCTCGGACGGCAGGATTCCGGCACAGGTCACCTGACCATCAGTGGTGGGACTACAACGATCCGAACAGACATCGCCACCGTCATTGGCGGCTATCAGGGCAATGGCCTTCTGGATATGACGGGCGGCACCTTGAGTATTGTTGGTGCTCTCTGGATTGCTGACCAAGGCGATATCACCATTAACCACTCGGGTGGATCCATTATTAGTTTAAATGCGATTATGGGCAACAACCACAACAATGATACGACCGACTCCTACTACAACCTTTCCGGAACCGGCGACTTGTCGTTGACCGGAACTCTCACCCTTGGTCATGCAGGGCAAACGCCCATCAACAACGTCTTCACGATGGATGGCGGAACAATGAGTGCGGCAGGAATTGACCATGTTGATGGAGAGTTCGTGTTCAACGGTGGCGTTTTGACCCTTGACGGCGATGTGTCGGACACCATCCTTGGCGAAACATGGTTCATTGCCGCGGCTGGTACCACAGCGTCCTATGATATAGGCACCGATACTACGACTGTAATTCCTGAACCTGCTAAGTTGGGCATGATTGCTGTGTTTGGCGGAGGACTGCTGTTTATCCGCAGGCGACTGCTAATTTAGGATATGTGTGCGCCGACTGTAAATGATCTGCCGGAGTCCATTCCATGGAACCCCGGCAGGTTGTTTGCGTGGTTTCGGCGGGTCATGGAATAGATTGACAGAAACCATACAAGAACAGGGAGAATAAAATGAAAACATTAAATAAAAAGCTGGCGGCACTTGCTGCGATTTTATTCGCGCTCACCACTGTGCACGGTGCCGTAACTTATAATTTCGACGATGGCACAATGCAGGGGTGGGTCAATACAGTGGAGGGCGGTGTGGCTAGCAACCCGTCCCATTTCTCCGCTCGCGAGGATCAGGGTAGAGGTGGTGGTCACTCCCCGACCTATTCGCTCTTGCACGACGGCGATGGCACTTGGCTGGATGGCCGCGATGCCGCCCACGATACGTTGGTGGTCAGCTCGCCCGCATTCACTTTGGCCGGAACGGAAGAAATCTCGTTTTATTTGCTCGGAGGTACCGGAGATACCTCTGCCACACCGACAAGCCGCGAGACACTGCCTACTACGAGCGCGAATCCCGGAATCATGGGCGTCGCCCTCCGCCGGGTCAGCGATGGCGCCTACCTGCTTTACGATCACCGTGATACGGGAAACCAATATTCCAATTGGGAGAAACAGGGTTGGACAACCAATGAAGTCGCAGCGGCCATTGCCGGAGATGCCCCCGGCGAAACCTACCAACTCGATTACATCGACCAACAAGATACCAGCTGGGGATGGACCATCCTCGACACAGTGAGCATTGCAGCACCCGTGAATTCGTACACATGGGTCGGAGGGGATGACGCATGGGATAATGCGGCCAGTTGGGATGTCGGCATGGTTCCCGGCCTGAATCCCATTGACAAACCCGTAACAATCGCCACGGGGGTCGCCAGCATCGGCAGCATCGGCAGCAACGACATCAATGTTGATTCTTTGCTGACGATTTCCGGCAACGGAGGAATCAATAAAACCGGGACAGGCGGGTATAACACGATTAATGCAGGGGGATTGGTGGATCTCCAAGGGGGAGCAACGATCTGGACCAATAGCCGTTTCTACATCAAGGGAACCACCGAAAATGGTTCCGGTGAGCTCCGGATCAGCGGCGGGAACAACCTCTTCAGCTCTTCCGGATACTTCAGCGTAGGCCGGCAGACCGATGGTATAGGCCTTCTGACAATCAGCGGTGGAGACACGACTGTTTCGGCCGGGACTGCGGCGATCTTCGGTGGTTATCAAGGTGATGGCCAGGTCGACATGACCGGCGGAACGTTGACCATCGCCGGCCCGTTATGGATTGCCGACCAAGGCGATGCCCTTATCAACCACTCGGGCGGAGATTTTGTTGCGGATGATATTTTCATGGGCAACAACAACGGCAATGGTGCGACCGATTCGTATTACAATCTTTCGGGAACCGCCGACTTGTATTTGAATGGCGGCCTCACACTTGGCAACGGGACTCAAACGCCCGAAAACAATGTCTTCACAATGGATGGAGGCACAATGAGCGTTACAGGGATCACCCAGGTGGCCGGAGAGTTCGTCTTCAATGAAGGCAAGTTGACCCTTCGCGATACCGATGTGTCGGACACGATTCTCGGCGAAACATGGTTCATCGAGGCTGCTGGAACAACGGCGTTCTTCGACGGCACCGATACCATCGTTGCGTCGGCTTCGGCGACAGAGCCCGCCACGATTGTTGGCATTTCCTACATTTCTGGAAGCAATACCATGAGAATGGTCATTGACGCGCCATCTGCGCTGGTCAACTACCATCCTCTGGGTACTGCGAATCTGGTGGTGCCCGCATGGACTGGCGTTCCCCATTCGGATGACGGGGTGAATGCCTTTATGGTCACCGATCTCTCCTATTCCACAACGGACGGAAGCAATGTAGTGATTTATGTGGAAGCCAACGATGCTGTACAGTTCTTCGGTATCGGACAGTAGTGGAGACGGAAGACTATGATTGAAAAGCCGAAAGGCATTTCAATCAGGAAGACGACAAGCCAACCGCTGGTGGAAGCGGTTGGTTTGTCTTCGTACAGGCTAGGGCAATCCTATGCGGAATCCATGACTCCGATCGAAGTAGCGACATCATTTATGGTGTTTCCTGAGCGGCTGGTGTTTTGTTGCCGGTGGCGCAGAGTCCAAGCATTGAACCATTAACCCGAGGACAGCACATGAAAATATATTTTGCACAAACACGGACGGCTCCCTCTTTGCGTCGACTTGAAGGCGATTTCCTGCCCAACAACCCATCGTGTACCCGTGGTCGACACATCTTTGATCGGGGGAAGCGGCTGGGGCTATTGGCCTTCCTATGCGTTCTTTCTCTGGCTCCGCAATCACCCGGAGCCATTGATCGCGTTGCCGTCTATAACCAGGTCGACCCCTCCTACGTCATGGTGGCGGCGCACCGCTGCGGCTACATGTCGAACGGGGCGAAAACCCACCCGGAGAACTCTTTGTCCGCCGCGCTGAACACGATTAGTCTCGGCGCTGATATTCTCGAAACCGATGTAATGATGACTTTGGATGGTATCCCCGTCCTGATGCACGATTCCACGGTGAACCGCACCACCACGGGAAGTGGTTCCGTATCCGATATGACTCTCTCAGAGATCAAGGTGCTCTACCTTCTGGGGCCGGATGGGACCCCCTCCACCGAACGGGTTCCTACCCTTGAGGAACTCATGACCGAGGCCAAGGACAAGATTTTTGTGAACTTGGATAAGGTGGATATCAACAACACCGCCCTTCGGGATGCGTGCATGGTTGTTCTTCTGGCCACCGATACTGTTGATCAAGCGATTTTTAAAGGGGGTGCCAGCGCGGCCCAGGTTGACGCCATGCGAATGGCCTACCCCGGCGAAACAATCCACTATATGCCGATTTTGTTCAACGCCTCGGAGGAGACCACCGTCGATACCCTCGATTCTCACACGCCAGCATCGATTGAATTGGTCTTCAATAGTTCGTCCACCCCCATGTTGAGTGCGGCCTCGGTCGCCAAAGCCGCAGAGACCGATACCCATATCTTCATCAATTCGCTGTGGGGGAGTATCTGCGCCGACCACCACGATGCGATTGCCCTCGCCGGCGACCCGGACGGCTCTTGGGGATGGTTGGTCGACAAAGGAGCCACCATCATCCAAACCGATAATGCATCCACAGATGCTTTCCTACCTTTATTCGCGCGGCCTACGGGGAAACACGCCCGCCGCAACTAGCTTTAGCTTCGATTTCGACGATGGCACGATGCAGGAGTGGACCAATACGCTCACCGGAGGCGCGGTGGCTACCAATCCGACTCACTTCGCGGCTCAGACGGATCAGGGGAAAGGCGGAGGCCATACCCCGGACTATTCTCTTCTGCATGACGGCGGTGGTAGTTGGCTCGATGGTCGGGATGTTGCCCATGATACTTTGGTTGCTAGCTCACCCCCGTTCGTTTTAAGCAAGAGTAAGGTTTATTCGCTCTCATTCTATTTGCTCGGAGGCACTGGAAATACAAACGCCGCACCGGAAAGTCTCTCCACCCTGTCCGCTACCACCTCGGAGAGTGGCTTCATGGGGGTTGCCCTCCGCCGGGTCAGCGATGGGGTCTATCTGCTTCGCGACCATCGGGATACCACTGCTCAATATACAGCTTGGGAACAACAGGGGTGGCTCCCGACCGAAATCGCCGCTGCAACCGCTGGCGACGCTCTTGATGAAACCTATCAACTCGATTTCATCGACCAGTTCCACGGGGGTTGGGGATGGACCATACTCGACACGGTGGTTCTTTCGGAGATAAGAGAAGCCAACTGGATCGGTGGAGACGCTGCATGGGATAATGCGGCAAGTTGGGATGTCGGCGTATCACCTAGCCTGAATCCCCTTGTTCTAGACACGGTATCGATCGCTTCCGGCATAGCGGGGATCGGCAATGTTCAGGTTAATATTAATAGTTTGCTCGTGATCTCCGGTAGCGGAGGGGTGAGTAAAAGCGAGACTTCGCATAGTGACTCGATCAATGCTGGAGGCCTGCTGGATCTCCAGAGTGGAACGACCCGTTGGGGTGAGCAGCGCTTTTACATCAAGGGAACCACTAGCAGCGGCTCCGGTGAATTGAAAATCAGCGGTGGAATCAACACGTTCACTTCATTGCAGTACTTTAGTGTTGGCCGAGAGAGCGATGGCGTAGGTCTGCTGACGATAAGCGGCGGGGACACGGTGATCTCTTCCGGTACCGCAACGATCTTCGGTGGTTACAAAGGTGCTGGCCAAGTGGAAATGACCGGGGGAACCTTGACCAGCAAAGCGCCGAAGAAATGGAGGTGCTCTTCACCTTCCTCGCCGAACGGTACGAACGCCGCAGCCTGATGATCACGAGCAACCTCGTCTTCAGTCAATGGGATCGCATCTTCAAAAATGCCATGACCACCGCCGCAGCCATTGATCGCCTCGTCCATCATTCCACCATATTGGAACTGACCAACGAAAGCTTTCGAATGAAGGCAGCCGAAGGGAAACTTAAGAAGAATTAATTCCTCCCCCTAGGGGGAGGAGGTAAGGGGCTTCGCCCCCTCAACAGGAGACAAAACAAACCCCGAATAGACAACCGGAGTAATTGTCGTCAACCGGTAAGTGTAATTGTCGTTGAGGTGACTTTGTAATTGTCGTTGACTAGAAGCCGCCGGTATGGCTAAATTCTTTAGAATTAACTAACACGCCGGAATCATAAATCCATCCCCAATAGATGCGCCATAGGCGCTTTGAAAGAAACACTTAAAGACAACAGACCGAACGGATACAAGGATTAGATTATGAAAAGAAAAGACCTGAAACAGACTCTGTCACTCATCGTTGCCGGCGTTATGGTCACTTGCGTGGCAAACGGGGCCACTGGAAACCACGTTGACAAAATCATTGCCGAACTAAAGAACTCGCGAAGCGATCAGATTCTTGTGGTTGCCCACCGCGGAGACTGGCGAAACCATCCCGAGAACTCC
>DAOVNC010000176.1 GCA_030630445.1 Kiritimatiellales bacterium
CCTGTAGGGGCAACACATGATCTCCGTTTGTGTTGCCCCTACAGGGCAATTTGGGCTGGGGATCTAAAGAACATGGGGCGATGCCCCATGCTAAAATGTGTTGTGCGTTGCCTCTCCTTCCAGTCGCTGCTTTCGTCCCTCAAGCCTCGCTTCGCGTCAGCACATGGGCTACCATAAAAAACCCAGAAGAACCGGATAACAAGACTATTTTCCCAGACTCCATGAGCCCAGCAGGGTCTTGTTATCAATCGTCTTGTGAAAATATGCTTGTGGGAAATGTGCATTAAAAACAAGAAATTGGCGGATAGTAGTGCAGATGGACACGGATTTTTTTGGGCACTAAATTATTCTGTCCCCACCTCAACGACCTTCAGCACGGTGACGGTATTTCCGGATTGGCTCCACTTGATGTCCAGATCGAAAATCCGCGTGCCGAAGGTACGGTTCGGATCGTCGGATTGGTAGGCTGGGCGGGGGTTGTAGGCGAGCATGTCGGCGATGAGTTGCCGCAACGCGGGGCGTTGTTCGCTTTCCAAGGTTTCGATGGCGCGTCCCGCCGCCTCCGAAAATCCGACGGTATTGACGGGTTCCGGCGGGCTGTCCGCAAAGGCGCTGGTGGCACCGGGGATGCGGTCGGCGTAGGGAATGTAGGGCTTGATATCGAGCACCGGCGTTCCATCAAGGAAGTCGCCGCCGCCGAGTCGCAGCTCGGTTCCATCCACACCGAGCAGTTCCACCACCGACAAGCCGATGGGGTTGGGACGGAAGTTTGAGCGCGAAGCAAATACACCAACGCGCTCGTTGCCGCCGAGGCGCGGCGGTCGCACGGTCGCCTTCCAGGGATTGTGTGCCGATTGGTGGAAGAGGAAGACGATCCACAGATGGGAAAAGCCGTCCAGCCCGCGCAAGGCATCGGGGGTGTTGAAGGGCGGCAACAGCTCCAATTTGGCCGTGGCGCTTTTCACCAATCCCGGCTGGCGGGGAATGCCGAATTTTTCACCATAGCACGAATGGATCGTGCCGATGGCCTTCAGGGTAAACTGGGAAACTAAAGGGTCTTGCATGGCGGGGGCAATGTGGAAAAGCGATCGGGGGTTGTCAATCCGCATATTCATTTTAAGGCAGAGTCCGGCGAAAAGTCCGTGACCCGTTTTGAGGATTAACCTACTGTTCCGCCTTGGAGGATTTATGGACAACTCTGATACAGACCCAACCAAGGATTTGACGAATACGCCCGATGCCACCGAGGGCGGTTCGTCGTCGCTCGAACTCGGCAAGGTGAAGCAGGTGCTTTCCAT
Organism: Kiritimatiellales bacterium; assembly: GCA_030630445.1. Classification (GTDB taxonomy): domain Bacteria; phylum Verrucomicrobiota; class Kiritimatiellia; order Kiritimatiellales; family Pontiellaceae; genus Pontiella. The sequence goes on from DAOVNC010000176.1 coordinate 1,299, forward strand.
CAAGCTGGAAAAGCCGGATACCCACTACACATCCATCACGCCGCTGGGCAAGGGTTCGTTCGGCGAGGTGCACGCCGCGCGCGATACGTTGCTGGGTCGCGAGGTGGCGATCAAGTCGCTCAAGAAGCATTTCCGCGAGGAGGAAGAGGTGGTGGACCGTTTCCTGAAGGAGGCACGTGGTACCGCCCAGCTTGAACACCCCAACATTATGCCGGTGCATGAGATGGGGGTGACGGACGAGCTGGGGATCTATTTCACGATGAAAAAGATCGACGGCGAGGACCTCAAGGAAATCCTTGAGAAGCTTCATGTCAACCTCGCCTTCTACGAAAAGACCTATTCACTCAACTTTCTGCTCGAAGTGTTTCTTTCGGTGTGCAACGGGGTGGCGTTTGCGCACAGCAAAGGGGTGATTCACCGCGACCTGAAGCCAGCCAACATCATGATCGGCGAATTTGGCGAAGTTCTGGTTTTGGATTGGGGATTGGTAAAGCAGGTCGGTACGGACGAAGCTTCCGCAAGCGATATCCGGTTGCGGATGGACGGGTTTGACGATGGCTCGCAGACGATGGACGGGGCGGTTTCGGGAACCCCCAACTATATGTCGCCGGAGCAGGCCGAGGGACGTATCGGCGACGTCGATTTCCAGAGCGATGTCTACAGTCTCGGGGCCATCCTCTACCACATCCTGGCCCATGTCCCTCCTTTCGAGAAAACACAGCTGCGCAAGCTCCTTGAGAATGTTAAGAAAGGCAACTTCGAGCCGCCGCGCCAGCGCTGCCCGGAACTAAAGATCCCGCGTGAGCTGGAGGCGATCTGCCGCAAGGCAATGTCGCGCCATCCGGTGAGCCGCTACCGTTCGGTCGAGCACTTGGCGCAGGACATCCGCAACCATATCGGCAACTTCGAGGTGAGCGCCTACAAGGCACCGCGCTGGGTGCGTTGGTGGAAAACCTGCAAGCGCAACCCGGTCAAGTCCAGTGTGGTTGCCGCTGCCTTGGCTGTACTGCTGCTTTCCTTCGGGGCGCAGCACGCCATACTGTACGGAAGCTACAATACCAACCTGCGAAATGCCGAAGAGTTTCGCCTAAGTGCAGGCCAGAAGGTGGTGGTAGCCATGGCGAAATACGATGAGCTGCAAGAGATCTGCCGGGCGGCTCGCAGTCGTAGCGAGACATCGGAGGAAGAAAGGGCCCTGAAGCAGTTCGACTGTTTGCTGGGTGAAATCAATCGTGAGCTCAACCTGGCCCAGAGCTACTATGAAAACGTACCCGAGCAGTTTCAACAGAAGCGCCCGGTTCGCGAGGGTTTGCTTGATGTCATGCGCCAACGGATCGATTTCGCCTTCCATCGGAAAGCATATGCCGAGGCGGAAAACCGGTTGGCCGAAGTGAACGTCCGCGTCGAACGCTGGGGCGGCACATTGCGCCCGGGCGCCGCCGCCTTCTTGGCCAATGCCCGGAAGCGGGTTGCGGGGGACGGGGTTTTGGAGATTGTTGAATCGCCCGGTGTGAAAGAGGTGATGGTTTTCTCCGTGGACGAACACGACCCGCGTTTTACCCAAGGCGACATGGCGGGCCGCAGCCGCACGTTCCCGCAGCGGATTGATCCTATCGGAAAGGGCTCGTACATCATGGAAGTGGTTTTGGAAAACGGAAGCAAGATTCCGTATCCCGTTTTCATCGACCACGGCGAGCACAAGCGGATCGAGTTGGAGGTTCCTTCCGAGATCCCTGCGGGCATGGCCTATGTGCCGGCGGGTCCTTTCTTCTACGGGGGCGAAGAGTCGCGCTTCTATCGTCGGCACCGCTACACCTTGAAGAGCTTTTTCATCAAGCAATACGAAGTCACATTTGCGGAATATATCGAGTTTTGGAAAACCCTCGATGGCGAGCTCAAGCAAAAATATGCCGGCCGAATCCAGTTTGAGGAAAACGAACGGGAATTCCACGACGCGTGGAATGCCGACGGCAAATTGCTGGACGACCGGCTAAAGCCGGAGCTGCCCGTGGTTGGAATCACACGAGAAGCGGCCGAGGCCTATTGCGCATGGATTGGTGGGCAAAGGGGCGCGGTCGTCCGCTTGCCTTCCGCCGAGGAGTGGGAGAAGGCCGCACGCGGTGTCGACGGTCGCCGCTATGTCTGGGGAAACGGGCTCGATGTTAGACTGACCATGACCAAGAAAAACACGGACGCAAAAAAGAAGCATCCCTTTTTGGCGCCGCCCGGAAGCTTCAAACTCACCGACTCCTCGGTCTACAACGTCTACGACATGGCCGGCAACGTGCGCGAGATGACCTCATCGCCCCTGCCCGGCGGGGGTGAAAATCCGCTCTACCAGATCAAGGGCGGCAGTGCCTTCACGCCCGCCACGTTCCTTCCGTGCTGCTACGCATCCGACACGCCTGTCGTCCCGTCCGACGTCGGCTTCCGCTACATCCAGGAAATCCCTGTGAAATGACGAGGAGAACCGAAGCCCATTTGCTTGTCGAAGCGCTGCAGCGCCGCTTTGTCCAGGCCTTGGAAAAGTTGGGAGGGCAACCCTTCGCCGCCGCCGAATGGCTGCGCGACGACGGACGCCACGGCGGTGGACTACGCTTTGGCATAGCCGACAGCGAATGGCTAGGCCGTGCTTCCGTCAACGTCTCGCAAGTCCACTACGACGACGAACCCGACCGCAAGCTCGGTTCCGCCACAGCCCTTTCCGCCATCGTGCATCCCGCCCATCCGCGCGCGCCCTCCGTACATATCCATATCAGTTGGACGGAGCTGAAAAATGGCGACGGCTATTGGCGCATCATGGCCGACCTCAATCCCGCGATCCCAAACCCCGGGCAAACCGAACGGTTTGCCGAACGCCTGCGACGGGCCGCCCCCGGCGAGTTCGACGAGGCGGTGGAGCAGGGGAACCGCTATTTCTTCATCCCCGCCCTCGGGCGGCACCGCGGCGTCGCGCATTTCTATCTCGAAAACCATAACTCCGGCGACTTTCCCGTCGATCTCGCCCTTGCGCAACGGGTGGGGGAGGCCGCCATCGACGGATACCTCTCATTGATTGAAGAACCCTGTCCACCCGCCACCGATGCCGACCGTGCCGCGCAGCTTGCCTACCACACGCTCTACTTTTTCCAAGTGCTCACCCTCGACCGCGGAACCACCGCCGGTCTGTTGGTGCATAACCAGAACGACGTTGGCATTCTCGGCTCGCTCCCGCCATGCATCGACAAGAATCTGCTCGCCTCCTGGCGGTCGCGGATGGAGCCGCCGCAGGACAAGCTGCTCGAAAGCATCCTTGCCGCACTGCCCGTCTTTGGAATCTGCATCATCGATGATTCGGTAAAGCAAAAACTGGCCCATGCCGTGCGCACCCACTATCAGAACCACCCCGAAGCACTCGAGTTGCAGGCATCCGGTCATTCAACTCCGCCGACGATTGAGAATCACCAGTAGGGGGGCTTTCAATTTGTAGTGCGGTGGGCCGAAGGCTTGCGAAGCAATTCGGCATTGCATCAATACGGCATATCAACCGTTCAACGCCCTAAAGCGCGGCGATGGCGTCGAAGATGTTTTTTGCGCAGTCGGCTTTTCCGATGCTTCCCCAGTGCGTGAAGTGGTCGGTGCTGGCGGATAGAAAGCAAAAGGTTCCGTTTTCCGCACCGAGGGTGGCGGGGGAGTTGAGCACGATGCCATCGAGGTTTTTGGTTTCGAGCTTGCGGCGGGCGTTGGCTTCGCTGTCGGAGGTTTGCAGGGCGAAGCCGATAGCGATTTGATCTGTCCGTTTTTCGGCGCATAGTGTTTTGGCGATATCCGGGGTGGGGCGCAGGCGCAGCACCCATTCCGCATCCGACTTGGCCATTTTTTCGACGTGCTTTTCTGCGGGCGCATAGTCGGCCACGGCGGCGGCGAAGATGACAAGGTCGGCTTTTTTAAACATCGCCTGCGCCGTTTCGAGCATCTCCTCCGCATCGACGACAGGGTGGATATGATCCTTTTCAAGCCGGGGCAGGTATTCCGGGGCGACGGGTCCTGTGACGAATTCGACGCTGAAGCCGCGCCGTGCCGCCTCTTCGGCAATAGCCTTGCCCATCTTGCCGCTACTGGCGTTTCCGATGAAGCGCACGGGATCGATGTATTCGTGCGTCGGGCCGGATAGGATGAGGACTCGCTTATTCATGGGCTGTGTTATTCACCGCGAAAGAACGCAAGGAACGCAAAGCAGATGTTTTTGTGTTCCTTGCGTTCTTTTGCGGTTCTAAATTAAAAGACGGAGCTGAGGATGATTTGGGCGATGGCGGTGGGGGTGCTCATGCGGCCATAGCCATGGGTGCCGCAGGCGAGGCGCCCTTGTTCGGGGCCGATTTGGTGCCAGCCCATCTTGAGGAGTTTCCTGGCGTTTTCGCGGACAATGGGTTGTTCCCACATCTGCACGTTCATGGCGGGGCAGAAGATGCGCTTGCAGTCGGGCTTGAGGGAGAGCGCGCTGCAGCAGACGATGTCGTCGCCAAAGCCGTGGGCGAGCTTGGCGATGGCGTTGGCCGTGGCGGGCACCACGGCGAAGGCATCGGCCTCCGTGGCGGGGTAGAGATGCGGATAGATCACATCCATGTCGCCGGTATGGTGTTCGGGGAAGGTCGAGGTAATCACCTTTTGCTGGCTAAGTGCCGCGAAGGTGAGCGGCGCGACAAACTTTGTGGCCGCCTCCGTCATCACCACGCGGACATCGATAGCGGCTTTGACGAGCTGGCTGACAATGTCTGCCGTCTTGTAGGCCGCAATGCCGCCGGTTACACCAATCAACACCTTGGGTTTCATGATGGTCGCTACGCTCCTGTTATGGGTTGTTGATTGTTGGGTTGCTTGTTGGTTGGGGGAATCCCGATCAACCATTACTCGGCAACCCAGCAACTGCTACACTTCAAGGATATCTTTTTCTTTGGCCGCGAGCATTTCATCCATTTTTTTGATGTGCCCGTCGGTGGATTTCTGGATGTTTTCCAGCGCCTCATCGCGTTCGTCTTCGGTAATGCCGCTGTTTTTCTGCAAGTTCTTGATCTGGTCGTTGGCATCGCGGCGGATGTTGCGGATGGCGACGCGCTGTTCTTCGGTGGTGCGACCGCCCATTTTCACCATATCCTTGCGGCGTTCCTCGGAGAGCTCCGGAATCGGCACGCGGATCAAGCGGCCGTCGTTCATCGGGGTGATGCCAATGTTGGCGGCGATGATCGCTTTTTCAATCAAGCCGAGCGATGACGGGTCAAAGGGGCTGATGACAATCAGCCTAGGTTCGGGGGTGGAAATATTGGCGATGTCGCGCAGGCGGGTCGGGGTGCCGTAGTAGTCGACGGTGATGGTATCGACCAGCGACGGGTGGGCCTTGCCCGTGCGCAATCCGCTGAGTTCCTGCGAGAGGAACTGCACGGTTTTATCCATCTTATCTTCGGTTTCGAGAAGTATGTTGTCCAGCATTGTCAATCCTCCGGTTTATTGATGCGTAACGAGCGTTCCGGAGTCTTTTCCGGTCAACACCTCGATCATTCCGTTTTCCTTGAAAAAGTCGAAGACCACAATAGGAATGTTATTCTCCATGCACAATGAAAAAGCGGCGGCATCCATGATCTTGAGCTGCTTGGAGAGGGCTTCCTGGTAGGTGATCCGGTCGAAGCGGGTGGCCTCGGGGTGGGTGACGGGGTCGGCGGTGTAGATGCCGTCGACCTTGGTGGCCTTCATGAGCACGTCGGCGTTGATTTCCGAGGCGCGCAGCGCGGCGGCGCTGTCGGTGGTGAAGTAGGGGTTTCCGGTGCCGGCCCCAAAGATGACGACGCGGCCTTTTTCCAAATGGCGCATGGCTTTGCGGCGGATGAAGGGTTCGGCGATGGCGGGCATGGAGATGGCGGTCATGACGCGGGTTTCGATGCCGGCGTTTTCGAGCGCGGACTGGATGGCCAGGGAGTTGATAACGGTGGCGAGC
>DAOVNC010000261.1 GCA_030630445.1 Kiritimatiellales bacterium
AGAAAGGCACCAAAACAAGATGATGCTTGGCGCAAAAAAAAACGGGTCCCCAGCGGATGCTTGGGAAATGGCAGGAGATTGGAAAGGGAGATCCAAGGATTGGAAAACCACGGTGGAATTCCAATCTTTGGAAGGTTGCCGGTGAACCGGCGGGTGGTTCAGCTACACAATAGTAACGTTTTCGGCCTGAGGGCCTTTTTGGCCAGCAGTTACTTCGAAAGACACGTTCTGTCCCTCTTGCAGGCTGCGGCGGCCTTCACTGTTGATTGCCGTGAAATGAACGAAGACGTCGTCGCCGCTTTCGCGGGCGATAAAGCCGAAGCCTTTTTCATCGTTGAACCATTTAACAATGCCGGTTTCTAGTTGATCTGACATAACTTACTTTACTCCTAAACGGGCCGTTGCCGACCTTTATTGCACAAACTCGATTACCCCTTCTACAAAGTAACCGGGCATTACTTTTATTCACCCCTGTTAATCAGGGAGGATCGTTTCCAATCCGCAAACACGGTACGGGTGGCCATACAGAATTGCGAGAATTGTTTTAGCTTAATTTTTGTTGAAATTCAGCCGATTGCACGGGTTTTAAAGGTCTGTAAATCGGTGGGGAGCGCCCTTTGCCAATCCGTGGAACGGCTTCGTTTTGGACGCGGCGGCTAATTCGGTATTTAAATACCAAAATAGGGTTGAAATTGTTTTTGAGCGGTGCAATAAAGTGCGCGAATTAAAGACGTGATTAATCCGCACATATTTCTTATCCTTTCCGAAGACCGAAGGAAGCGTGAGCATGATACAGCAGAGGATCAAAGTCGAGCTGCCCACCAACGACTTCTATGAAGCCGAGGTTGCCTGCCGCAACTCCTGCCCCGTAAAAACGGATGCCCGTGGCTACCTCATGGCAACCGTGGCCGGAAAGTTTGAGGACGCCTACGCTATTTCCCGTGCCACCAATCCCTTTGCCTCGATTTGCGGCAAGGTCTGCGGTGCCCCATGCGAAACCGGCTGCCGCCGTTCGGATGTTGACGAAGCCGTCGTGATTCGCAATATCAAGGGCTACCTGACCGACAAGCATGGTCCCGAAAAAGGGGATCTCAAAACTCCGCTGACCCACTCCCTCGCCCCGGGTTCTCTCGAACCGGAATCCAACGGGAAAAGCGTTGGCGTGATCGGTGGCGGCTGCGCGGGCTACACCTGCGCGCACGACCTCGCCCGTCTTGGCTACAGCGTGACCCTCTACGAAAGATGGGACGTTTCCGGCGGGCAGCTGGTGCAGGGCGTTCCGATCAACCGCTTGAACCGGGATGTCGTGGCTTCGGAGATCGCATCCATTGAGGAGTTTTCAAATATCGACGTGCAGCTCGGTGTCGACGTGGGAAAGGACATTTCCTTTGCGGCGCTCGAAGAAAAGCACGATGCCGTTTTTATTGCCGTTGGTTTGAGCAAGGGCAAAAGCATTCCGCTCCCGAATGCCGACCATGAAGACGTCAAGATTGGTTTGGCTTTCCTGTTTGATTTTAACCTGCGTGAAAAGTGGGATCTCACGAAATCGCGCTCGATTGTGATTGGCGGCGGCGACGTGGCGTTCGACGTTGCCCGCTCCGCTTTGCGGTGTGGTTCGCCGGAGGTGCAGCTGGCCTGTCTCGAACGCGAACATTTGAATGAGATGACCGGCTCGGTCGACGAACGCGAGGGCGGCCGCCGCGAGGGCGTGGTCATCAATGATGGGTGGGGTCCTGTTGAAATCGTTGTTGAAAACGGCAAGATCAAGGGGCTGCTGGTCAAGAAGGTGAAACGCGTGTTCGACGAGGAAGGGCGCTTCTCTCCGGAACTCGAAGAAGAGTCGCGGCTGATCGAGGGCGATGCCGTCTACATGGCGGTTGGCCAAGGTTCGGATCTTGAGTTTCTTGAAGGATCGGGGGTCGAAACCACGCCGCAGGGATGGGTTAAGGTGGACGATGCCACGCTGGCGACCAGCAAGCCGGGCATCTTCGCGGGGGGCGATATTGGCCATGGCCCCAAACTCTTTATCGATGCGGTGGCCGCAGGCAGCAAGGCCGCGCAGGGCATCCATTCCTATATTTCCGGTGAAGCCCCGCAGCGCCTTAGGCGCAAGCTGACCTTTACGGATCTGCTCGACTACGGCCGCGGTTCTGCCTATGTGGACGAAGAGCGTGAAGAGCGCGAGGAGCTTCCCGTCGACCCGGCGAAAGAGCCGGAATTCAATACGACGGTTGAGTATCCCGATGACGAGGCTAGAAAACAATCGGCTCGCTGCCTTGAATGTCATATTCACCCGACCTTCGAAGGGGATATTTGTATTCTATGCGGCGGCTGCGTTGATGTTTGCCCGTCCTACTGCCTATCGATGGTGACGGTCGGTCGCTTGGATGGCGGCGAGGAGCTGAAGGTTTTGGCCGAACAGGAATTCGGCAGCATGGAGGTTGCGGAGGCCGAAGGTTCGGTCATGCTGTTCGACCCGCTCAAGTGCATCCGTTGCGGCATGTGCGCGCAGAAATGCCCGACCGGTGCCTGCAAGATGACCGAGAATAGTTTCGAGGACTGCTTTGCCTAGGACGGAACGATGCTGGCGTTAACGATCATACTTTTAATCGCGACCACCCTGCTGGGCGGAATCTTTTTTGCCCTGTTTTGGTGGGCGGTGAAGGATGGCCAGTTCGATGATCCGGAAGAAGCGAAATATGTGATTTTCCGCGAACATGAAGGAGAAAACAAATAATGGCGAAAAAAGAGAAAAACGGCGCAAGCCGACGCGAGCTGATGACGTTGGGATCCGCCTTTGGTTTGATGGGGCTGGCGGCAGCGGGCACCGGCGGTGCGTTGTTTAAATACATGTTTCCGGTGGTTTCGTATGGAACACCCCGAAAATTCATGGTTCCGGTCGAGGATCTTCCAGACGTCGGCGACGAACTGATCTTCGACGATATGAAGGTGGTGCTTCGCCGCCAAACCGAAAAGGAAGTCGCGGCGATTTCGCTCGTTTGCACGCATCTGGGATGCACGGTCAACCGCGTTGAAACCGGATTCCAGTGTCCGTGCCACGGATCGCAATACGACTCCGACGGCATCGTGGTGGGCGGCCCCGCGCCGAAGACCCTGCCTTGGCTGGAGATCAAGAATGTGCCGGGCGGCCAGATTGAAATCGATACGGGAACCGCTTTGCCGGGAAACTCCTTCTTCGCCGTTGTTTAGTTTGCCTGACCAAGGGGATAGCCAATGAATGAATTAATTGAAATGGCCAAGGGATTCGGGACCAAGATCTACTACTCGATCTTCCGGCATCGTTTCGACAACACCGGGCTGACCAAGTCCAAGATCATGTTCAGCAACGTGCTGCTGCATATCCAGCCGGTGAAAATCCACAAGCGCTCGGTCAAGTTCAAGACCACGATGGGGCTGGGGCTGATCACCTTCTACCTCCTCCTGATTTTAACGGCGACGGGCATTATGCTGATGTTCCACTATGTGCCTTCGACGGCCATCGGCCCCGATGGGCTGCCGGATGCCTACAGCCGCATGCTCAACCTGCGCAGCAACGTTTTCTGGGGCGGGTTTCTCCGCAACATGCACCGCTGGGCAGCGCATGGCATGGAGGCCTTTGTGGCGCTGCACATGCTCCGCGTCTACCTCTCCGGGGCGCACCGCGGCGGGCGCGAATTCAACTGGGTAATCGGCTGCATCCTCGGCCTGCTGACGGTGTTCCTTTCCTACACCGGCTATCTCCTTCCGTGGGACCAACTGGCCTTCTGGGGCGTCAAGGTCGGTACGGAGATTGCTAAGATTGCGCCGGGCGGCGCATTGATCCGCGGCATCCTGCTGGGCGACGCCGACGTCGGCTCCGAGGCGCTGATCCGCTTCTATGTCCTGCACGTGGCGGTGCTTCCGGCCGTCATGGGCTTTCTGGTTGCCGTACACTTCTTCCGCATCCGCAAGGACGGCGGGTTGGCCAAGCCGGCCGACACCTCCAAGGAAAAGCAAATTCCCGACGAGGAGTTTGGAACGGTCAAGAACGCCTCTGTCTTCAAGTCCGCGCGCAGCTACCAGTTGGTGGAAATCGTCAAGGGCAAGGAACCCAAGGTCAACGAAGAGGTCGACCAGATGATGTTTGCCTGGCCGAAGCTTATTGTTCGCGAACTGATTGTGTTGCTCGGCGTGGTCGCATTCCTCAGCCTGATTTCCGTCCTGTTCGACGCGCCGCTCGAAGGGCCGGCCGATCCGAACCACCCGACCAACCCCTCCAAGGCGCCGTGGTACTTCCTCGGCCTGCAGGAGCTGGTCAGCTACCACGGCTTCATTGGCGGCATCGTGATTCCCGGCATTCTGGCCGCGGGTGTGATGGTGCTTCCCTACATTGAAATGTTTGTCGAGACGATCTCCAAAACCTACCGCAAGAACATTCCCGGCGTTTGGTTTGCCAAGGAGCGCAACCTCGAGAACGCGCTGTTCATCGGCATGTATCTCTTCATGCTGACGCTGATCATTATCGGGGTCTATTTCCGGGGCATGAACTGGGATATTGTTTATCCGTGGGCATCCATCTCCGGAGGAGGGCACTAACATGATCAAGGACTATAGAATACTCGCTGCCCTGGCTTTTGCGGGACTCGTCTTCTTTGCGATGTCGATGTTCAAGGCGCTGGACCAGGACTTCGCGAAGCACCAGAAGGAATACTACAAGCAGCTCGGCGTGGAGGATTTCACGGTCGAGATCAAGCAAGTGAACGTCAAGACGCCCGGCTCGGTCATGGTCGATCGTTGCCAGTCGTGTCACGTCGGGGCTTCGAATCCCGACGCGGCCGGCTTGGACGCACCGCTGGCGGCGCACCCGGCGATGGTTTCCGGAGTGGAAAAAGATCCGCACGATTTCGGCAAGATCGGCTGCGTGGTCTGCCACGACGGCAATGGCCGCGCGCTGGAACTCCACGACGCCCACGGCGAATACCACGGATGGCCGGCTCCGCTGTTGGCGGGCAAAGTGGCCCAGGCCAACTGCAACCGCTGCCACGCCATGGAGTCCGGTTCGCTGGCAGGCGCGGAACTCTACGAAACGGGACGCACCCTGTTCCTCGAAAAGGCCTGCTGGGGCTGCCACACGATTGAGGGGATTTCCTCTTCCTCGCAAGCCCCCGAGCTGACCGATGCCGGTGGAAAATTTACCTACGAGTATCTCGTTGAGTCCATGCTCGATCCGTCGGCCAACATCGACAACTCGAAGATGCCGACCTTCGGCTGGATCCACGAGGACGAGACCGTCGCTGCGCTGGCCGTCTACCTGAAGGGCCAGCAGAAGGATCGCCTGCGTTCGGGC
>DAOVNC010000012.1 GCA_030630445.1 Kiritimatiellales bacterium
GGAGGGGCTTCTCCGGAGGCAGGACAGCCGGTTGAGCCTGACCCATGAGGCATTGTTCGTCAGCAATGCGGTTTTCACCGAGTTGGTTTGATTGCCACAAAAAATACGAATAGGAGGCGAAAACGAAAAGCCCGCGCAACAACCATCACACACCATGGGTCAAAAATCGGATATTTATACTTGCAAAGCGGCCGGAAATACTTAGATTCCCAACCTCTTACTGAGCAGAACAATTTTGAAAGAAACACTACCGAGGTATTTGAGATGGGTAAGGAATGTGCAATTACAGGGAAGAAAACCATTAGCGGACGCAGCATTGTCCGCAAGGGTTTGGCGAAGAAAAAAGGCGGAATCGGTCTTCACGTGACCAGCGCAACCAAGCGTACATTCAAGCCGAACCTTCAGCGTGTTCGCGTCAAGGATGAAAACGGCACGGTCAAGCGCATCTGGGTTTCCACCAAGGCGATCCGGTCCGGCAAGGTTACCAAGGCCTAGTTTTCCAATCTGTGGAAGCGCCAAAGCCGTTCTCGTTGAGGGCGGTTTTTTTTGTGCCCGAGGGAATGTCGGGTGTTTCACGCAAAGACGCTAAGCTGTGCAGAGGTTGTTTTTTTAACCAGCATAAATGCCCGGACGGGGGCCGGGCCTACAATTTTGGTATTCGTTTTGTAGGCCGGGTGCCCCACCCGGAGGAACAGCGAGGCAGGGCAGGGCTGGCTGGAGGCCATACATGCAGACACAAAAAAAAGCAGCCGCATGAGCGACTGCTTCGGTCTTTTCAACGAAAAGGGATTCGTTACCAGCTGGCTTTGGTCATGCCCGGGATTTTGCCTTCGGAAGCCATTTCGCGAAGGGTGATGCGGGAAAGGCCGAATTTCCGGTAGACGGCGTGGGGACGGCCTGTGACGGAGCAACGGTTCATGATGCGGTTGGGGTTGGCGTCCAGCGGAAGCGAGCGTAGCTTGCGGACGGCGGCCATGCGATCTTCGGGGGAAGTTGCCGGGCTCTTGATGGTTGCTTTGAGTTCAGTGCGGAGTGCGCGGTATTTCGCGGCACACTTGATGCGCTGTTCGTTTTTAGCAATTTTGCTCTTTTTAGCCATAAATCTCTTGTTCCTTTTGTTGAAAGACCCGTGATAAAACATAAAAATGCAGGGGCGTGCAACATTAATATGGTTAAAAAAAATAGGGGCACTTTTGGCCCTGCTGGGAAGGGGAATGCATTGCGGGTCGACTTTTAGCCTTGCAAGGTGCGGACGGTAACGTATTTTTAGCGGCAATTAGGCAAAAGTTAAAAGGAGATTTATATGTCAGACACAAAAAGCATGGGAATGGCCGAACTGAAAATCGGCGGGAAAACCATTGAGTTGCCGATGATAGAGGGTTCGGAGCACGAAAAAGCCATTGATATCCGTACGCTGCGGAAAGAAACAGGATGCATTACGTATGATCCGGGCTTCGTGAATACCGGTTGCTGCAAGAGCGATATCACTTATATCGACGGGGAAAAAGGCATTCTACGCTACCGAGGGTACGACATCAACGACCTGGCAGAAAAGTGCGAGTTTGTGGATGTGGCCTATCTGTTGGTGCACGGTGCGTTGCCGAACACGGAGCAGCACACCGAGTTTTCCACGCATTTAAACAGCCATTCCATGCTGCATGAAGATATGCGCCACTTTTTTGGAAACTTTCCGGATCATGCGCATCCAATGGCTACGCTTTCGGCGATGGCCGTTTCGCTTTCATCCTTCTACCCGGAGCTGGAAGACACGAGCAAGCAGGAAAACATCGACTACAAGGTGACGCGACTGCTCTCGAAATTGCGCACCATTGCGGCGTTTTCCTACAAGAAGTCGATCGGTCATCCGATCGTCCAGCCACGCCACGACCTTAAATACTGCGAGAACTTCCTGAACATGATGTTCTGGACTCCGGTAAACGGCTATCAGGTCGACCCCATTGTGGCCAAGGCACTCAACAAACTGTTGATCCTCCATGCCGACCACGAGCAAAACTGCTCGGCCTCCGTGGTGAAAATGGTGGGTAGTTCAGACGCCAACCTCTACGCATCCATTTCCGCAGGCATTTGCGCCTTGTGGGGGCCGCTGCACGGCGGGGCCAACCAGCACGTGATCGAGATGCTTGACCGAATCATCGAAGAGGATCAGGGGGATGTGAAAAAGGTGATTGAACGCGCCAAGGACAAGAACGATCCGTTCCGCCTGATGGGGGTTGGGCACCGCGTCTACAAATCGTACGACCCGCGCGCCAAGGTGGCCAAGCAGATGTGCAAGGAGGTGCTCGCCCAGCTGGGCGTGGATGATCCGCTCGTCGATCTGGCCCAGGAGGTGGAGGAAGCCGTTTTGGCCGACGACTATTTCCAGAGCCGTGGCCTCTATCCGAACATCGACTTCTACACGGGCCTGACCTATCGGGCCATGGGCATCCCGACCAACATGTTTACCGTGATGTTTGCCATCGGTCGGATTCCCGGCTGGATTGCCCAGTGGCTGGAGATGAAGGAGGATCCTCATGGACGCATTGGTCGCCCTCGCCAGATCTATACCGGTCCGACACAACGGAAAGTATCCTAACCACCAGCAGGTTTCTCCATGAGCAAAAACAGAATGCACGGCCACGCCCGCCACGATGTGGTCGAACTTAAATTCCTGGAAAAAATATCGGCGCGCCTGCCCGAAGACATCGAGGTTATACAGGCGCTCGCAGATCTGTATACCAAGGTCGGCAGCTATGAAAAGGGCTTGGCGAACGACATCAAGCTGAGCCAGTTGCTGCCGAACGACGACCTCGTCTGGTACAATCTCGGTTGCTCGTATGCCCTCACGAAGCGGCCCGACGAAGCGTTCGACGCGTTGACCAAGGCCATAGACCTCGGGTACGGGGACTATGATTGGATGAAGGGCGATTTGGATCTCGTCAATCTCCATGCCGACCCGCGTTTCGAATCGGTGCTCAACTGGCTCTACACCGTTTTCCACGAAAATGACCGATGACCCCAAGCGATGCGTGATCCTGCCACCTTTCGCTTCAGCCTGCGTCCGGAGAGTACAAAGAAGACGGCAAGGGGAAAGCTTCCCAAGGTCGGGCCTCGTCCTTGATCCAGAATGGATGACGGGAAAATGGATTTAATCAACCAATCAATTTCAAGTCTCGGCGCATTTGCCCCCTTCGCCTGCCTGTTCCTTTTTTTGGTCGCCAGCCTGTTGGTGGTGTGGCGGTTGGAGGTGCTGGCGGGGCAGGGGGTGGAAGGCACGGTGCTCGGCACGATTTTCATGCCGTTCTGTTCCGGGATGGGCAACATCGTCTTTGCATTTGTGATGGCCCGCAACGCGGGCGATGGCAACGATGTGCTGATCAACTGCCTCTTCAACAACATCACCAACCTAACCCTGCTGATCGGTGTGCCGGTATTGATCTGGAGCATGGCCAGCATTCCGCGCAAAAAAAGCCAGGCCGCGATGCGCGAACACAAAATAAGCCGCCTCTCCCTCTCTCTCAATTTGGTGGCGGCGCTCTTCTTTTCCCTTTTCGTTTGGTTGCTGGCGGTTGATGGAACGCTGTCCCGGATGGATGGCTTTGTGCTGCTCTCCCTGTTTGTGTTTTGGCAGTGCTTCCATGTCTATGATGTGAAAAAGACCAACCTGCTTAAGAAAAAGACGTATCCAAGGACACTGGTTCTCGAGGTGACTTTGCTGCTGTTGGGCGCCTTCGCGGTATTCATCAGTACCGACTGGCTGGTGCAGTGGTTCCAATCGTTGGAAAGCGACGCGGTTCCACCCCGCCTGCTGGGCTGGCTGAGCGGAGTGCTCATGGTTTTGCCAAACGCCTTGCTGGCCTTCTACTACGGCTCCAAGAATCGCATGGATGTGGTCTATACCTCGCAATCGGGCGATGCCCATATCTGCATCCCGCTTTGCCTCGGCATCTTTGCCGCATTCCGCGCCATTCCATCCAGCGTCTTCCTTCAGCGGTCGCTGCTGATTCTCATGGGTTTGTGCATGGCCCACCTGTTGTTCGTGGTGACGGTTGGCCGCTTGCCGCGCATTTTGGCAGCCCTGTTCATTGCCGCATTTGGTGTGTTTTTGTGGCTGGGGCTGTCGGGATCGTAGTTCCGTATTCCACTACGGAATGACGGTTGCCGAACAGGTGAGATTCCTGATACCACGGTTGCCTTTCTTGACTTCGGGATTCCTTTTCTCTATCCATAGGCGCATCGAATAAAAGTCTTTTAGATTGGCCTAAATGCCGTTGTCGGCCGGGGTGGGTTTATCAACCAAGGGTTGCCGTCAATCGGAACGGTGGACTGCGGTGTGCAGTGCTGAATGGGCAAAACGACAAATGCCAGAATGAGTTGAAGGAGAATTCCATGACGGTGGAAAAGAAAGAAATTGATTGGGGAAATCTGGGTTTTGACTATATTAAAACGGATTTTCGTTATGTAGCCCGTTTTAAGGATGGCAAATGGGACGATGGGGAGTTGGTTGAAGACAACCACATTTCCATCCATGAATCTTCCACATGCCTGCATTATGGCCAGCAGTGTTTTGAAGGGCTTAAGGCCTACACGACCCCGGAGGGGAGGATTGTTCTCTTCCGTCCGGACCAGAATGCCAAGCGCCTGAACCGCAGTGCCCGCCGATTGGTAATGGCCGAAGTCCCTGAAGACATGTTTATCGACGCAGTTGAAAAAACCGTTCGGGCAAACTTGGCATGGGTTCCGCCATACGGTAGCGGTGCCTCCCTCTACATTCGCCCCTATCTGATTGGTGTCGGTGAAAACATTGCCGTGAAGCCAGCCCCGGAATATATCTTCTCCATATTTGTGATGCCGGTCGGGCCTTACTTCAAAGGTGGCATGACTCCAATCAACTTCATGATCTGTGAAGAGTATGACCGCGCGGCTCCAATGGGAACCGGTTCCTACAAGGTGGGGGGCAACTATGCCGCCAGTCTGGAACCCAATGCCAAGGCCAAGGCCTCCGGTTTCGCCGATATGCTCTATCTCGATGCCAAAACCCACTCCTGCATCGACGAAGTGGGCGCGGCCAATTTCTTTGGAATCACTCCCGACCACCAGTTCGTGACCCCGAAGTCACCCTCCGTTTTGCCGAGTATCACCAAATACTCCCTTATCCATATCGCCGAAAACATGCTCGGCATGACCGTGCAAGAGCGCGATATTCCGGTTGCTTCCCTAGATCAGTTTGTCGAGGCCGGAGCCTGTGGCACCGCTGCGGTGATCTCTCCAATCGGCGGAATCTCCTATCAAGGGAAGTTGCTGACCTTTAATGGCGATGGCAAAGAAGTCGGACCGGTCATCACGAAGCTATACGAGATCCTGACCGGCATACAAGTCGGAGAAATCGAAGCCCCGGAAGGATGGATCCACGAAGTCTGCTGACCTGATCGTGGGTCGTGGAAATTCGGCTATGAAACGGGATCCGCGAGGAAGGCTTCGAGCAACTCCGCAAAATGAACCTGGGCATTGGTCCACTTTGGATTGCTGGTAATCTCGCCGGTGCTCTTGTCCGTATTGTTGAACAGCAGGAAAATCTGCTCGCCAACGCACATGTGGGCGTCGAATCCGGAGCCGTGCCCTTCGTGAGAAAACGCCGAGTCGCCCACATAGGTGTTCGACAGGTCGAGTGTGTCCTTCAACGCGGCTAGGTCCGTGTTGAAGTCCGCCAGAAAGCCTTCTTTCCGTGGGCCGCCATATTCGATGAGCGTCCAGCCTTGGGGCGCTTTCGAGACCAAGGCCCACTCGTCGAAGGCGGGTTCGCCGAGGGCGGTTTCCATTTTGATCAGTGCGCTTTCAATACGGTCGATGGCGGAAGTTCTATTCATTTTGAAATCCTTGGGTTTTATTGAATACGCATCATAGCGGATTTGCCGCAGTGCTCAATAAACTTTTGGAGTGCGGCGGCTGGACGCCGCTTTTAAATGCGGAAGAGCGGTGCGTCACCTTACGCGGGTGTTTTCCTCCTTCGCTGAAGCTACGGCGGACAAGGAAAGCGGTGTCAAGCCACCGCACTCCAAGTTTGACTCGCTTTACGATATGCTTATAGTCGGCGGCGCATTTTCAAAGGGGTACAACAAAAGGAGCTAATCATGAATAAACTGACGATCAAGGATCTGGATATCCGGGGCAAGCGTGTGCTGATGCGCGTCGATTTCAACGTGCCGATCAAGGATGGCGTGGTGGGCGACGACACCCGTATTGTTGCGGCGCTTCCTTCCATCAACCATGTGCTGGGAAACGGTGGTTCACTGGTGCTGATGAGCCATTGCGGACGCCCGAAGGGCGAAAAGAACATGGCGTTTACCCTTAAGCCAGCAGCGGATCGTTTGGCGGAATTGGTCGACGCGAAAGTGACGCTAGCGCCGGACGTGATCGGTGACGAGGTGAAAGCTCTGGTTGACGGATTGCCTGCCGGCGAAATCCTGGTTCTCGAAAACGTCCGCTTCTACAAAGAGGAAGAAGGCAAGGGTTGCACTGCTGAAGAGCAGGAGGCTTTTGCCAAGGAGCTGGCCTCATTCGGCGATATCTATGTTTCCGACGCCTTTGGCACGGCGCACCGCGCCCATGCTTCCATGGCCGTCGTTACCAAGTATATCGCACCCTGCGCCGCAGGTTTCCTTCTCGAAAAGGAAATCGAATATCTCGGCAAAACCCTCGAAGCTCCCGAAAAGCCGTTCGTGGCCATCATTGGCGGCGCGAAGATTTCCGGCAAGATCGATGTCGTGACCCAGCTGATGGACAAGTGCGACGCCATCCTGATCGGCGGCGGCATGGCCTACACCTTCTACAAGGCGCAAGGCAAGCCGATCGGCGGCTCACTCCTCGAAGAGGACAAGGTGGAACTTGCGGGCGAAATCCTGAAACGCGCCGAAGAAAAAGGCGTCAAGCTCCTGCTCCCGATCGACAACGTGGTGGCCGACGCCTTTTCTGCCGACGCCAACACCAAGGTGGTGGGCGACAGCATCGAAGACGGGTGGATGGCGCTCGATATTGGTCCCAGAACCATCGAGCTCTTCTGCAACGAAGTTTCCGGTGCAAAGACCGTCGTTTGGAACGGCCCGATGGGCTGCTTTGAAATGGCACCGTTCGCCAGCGGAACCTTCTCCGTCTGCAAGGCGGTTGCCGATTCCGACAGCGTCAGCATCATCGGCGGTGGCGACAGCGTGGCGGCCGTCAAGCAATCCGGCGTGGCCGACCAGATGAGCCACGTATCCACTGGCGGCGGCGCTTCCCTTGAATTCATGGAAGGCAAGCCGTTGCCGGGTATTCTGGCATTGACCGACAAATAGATTCTTGTCGGAACAGCAAAACCTCCCGTCGTGCGATGGGGATTGCCAAAAAAAAAGTCCTCGCCTTCGGGCGGGGACTTTTTCGGTTTACGAAGGGTTCCACGGATGGAACCCTTGGGATTGGGTGCGGCTACTTCTTTTCCTGCAAAGTGAGCTTCTTCCCGGAGTTGAGCCATTCCGTCAGGATGACCTTGCAATACTTGCTGGTTGAAAGATGCATGGATGTGGCGCGGGCTTCCAACTCGTCCGCCATCTTTTTCGCCATGTTGATACCGATTGTCTTTGTGTTCTTTCCAACGGGATTTGTTGCCATGTATTTACCTCTTAGCTTGTTTGGTTTGTTTACGAAGTACTTTTCTTAAATTAAAACCTCAGCCGGGTCTAGTAAAAAATACTAAAAATAGCCGACAGATTTTCTTTACCTGCGGGGCTGTCTTTGAAAGATTATCGGTTTCCACGAATAAAAAACATATTAGATCCGCTTGCAAAACCTCTGGGTTTGAATCGCACCTTTTGTGCTATTTCCTGCCGGAAATTATGCTTTGTGGCGTGGCAATTATTAGGTGCGGGTTGTTCGTTGTTAGGTTAACTGTTTAATGAACAACTGGTTGCTCTGATAATCAACAACTAATAACCATAAACCGGAACGGCGAAACCGGAGGTTTTGCAAGTTCCTCATGAGGCAGGTATTCAAATGTGGTGCTGGTTCAAAAAGAAAAGACAAAACAAAGGGGAAGAGGAGTATGTCAGCATCTGGAAAAGCGACTTTTCAGACTGCGTTTCCGCTGACTATCTTCCCGATTACTCCGTATGCCAAAATAAAAACAATGCCACCTGTCGTTATGTCGCCCGCTATGCCAGCATGACCCTCTGCAGCAACCCGGAGCACAAGAGTTTCATTCCGGAGGGCGCCGAGCCCTTCAATCCTCACAAGGGCCGATTTTCTTAGTCGCCTGCGCTTGTCAACTGCGGGGACGGTCACTATGTTCCGCGCATGCTCAATCAAGGCCCATCTAAAACCAAAGGCCGCGTGGCGATTGGAATGAGCGGAGGAACCGACAGTTCGGCCGCCGCCGCAATGCTCGTTGACCAAGGCTACGAAGTCATTGGACTAACCGCCCACATGTGGAAGGAGGGTTCCCGTTGCTGTTCGCTGGAGGATGTTGAGCGTGCCCGCAAGGTATGCGCCTATCTCGGCATTCGCCACTACGTTGTCAACGCGCAGGAAATCTTCACCGACAAAATCGTTGATCCCTTCGTGCGGGAATATGCCGCCGGTCGCACGCCATCGCCCTGCATCTACTGCAACTCATTCGTTAAATTTGGTTTTCTGGTTGATCGCGCCGTGCAGCTCAACTGCGACCATCTGGCGACCGGGCACTATGCGCGCGTTGAAAAGCATGATGGGAAATACCACCTGTTCTGTGCCAAGGATCCCAAGAAGGACCAGTCCTATTTTCTGCACCGTCTGAGCCAGAAGCAGCTCGGTTTCATTCTCTTTCCGCTGGCCGACATGCCCAAGCCGGAAGTAAAGGCCTATTCCGATCGGCGCGGCCTGCCCGTCATTCCGCGCGGCGAAAGCCAGGATCTCTGCTTTGTGGAGGAGGGGAAGCTTCCCGCCTTCGTCGAACAGCGCGATCCCTCCGTTGTCAAGAAGGGCGAAATCCATGATCAGGATGGTCATGTGATCGGAACGCATAATGGGCTTCATCGATTCACGGTCGGGCAGCGCGGCAAGCTTGGTATTGCGCTGGGCGAGCGCATGTACGTCAAGCGGCTCGACAAGGAAAACAATATCGTTGAAGTCGCACCGCGCCCCGGCGTAATGGAAACCAAATGCACGTTGGACGATATCCACTGGATTGCCGATGAAGCACCCGGCGTTGAATTTCACTGCGAAGTGCGCCCGCGCTACCGCAGCAACGGCGCCACCGCGACCGTCCGGGTTTCCAGCGATTGGCAGAGCGCCACCGTTGTTTTCGACGAGCCCCAGTTTGCGCTCACGCCTGGGCAGGCCGCCGTATTCTACCAGGACGGCGAAGTCCTCGGCGGGGGTTGGATCGATGAAGTTCCGCACTCTTAATCTATACCCGGAATCGAGAAGGGGTTGAACATGGCTGACGAAAAAAAACAATTTCAAAAACGCGGGTCCAACTTTGGGCGGAGCAATAACCAGTCGCGGATGAATCGACACGCATCAGGCTCAAAGGCGTTGATCAAGGAGGAATCCGAACTGGATGATTTGCTGGATCAAGTGAAGGAACCCCTGATTCTGATTCTGGATTGCGTGCAGGATCCGCACAACCTAGGGGCCTGCCTGCGATCTGCCAACGGGGCCGGCGTGGATGCCGTGATTATTCCGAAGGACAAGTCGGCACCGGTAACCGCTACCGCGGTGGCCGTGAGTTGCGGTGGCGCCTCGCACACTCCCATTTTTCGCGTCACGAATTTGGCGCGCACCATGGCGGCTCTCAAAAAACGCGGAATCTGGATCGCGGGCACGTCGGATCATCAAGGCACGCAGGATCTCTACGAAACCGATCTTTCCGGGCCGCTGGCCTTGGTGATGGGATCGGAGGCAAAGGGAATGCGGCGGTTGACGACGGAAAGCTGCGACTTCCTGCTTTCCATTCCCATGGCGGGTTTTGTGGAATGCCTGAATGTTTCCGTCGCCACCGGCGTCTGCCTTTTTGAAGTTATCCGTCAACGCAAAGCTAAGTAAAAACCGTGATGGCCGGACCGGGAAATAAAATTCGTGGAAGGATTCGGAATGATACTTCCTTAAGGATTGCTTCTCGGGTTGATCCCGGTTGAGTTTCGGGGTTTCCTATGCCACACTTCGTGTTTATCACCCAAAATTGGAGGATCGGGATGCGCAAGATGGTTTATGGATTAATGGTGTTCTTGGTAATGGCAACGGTTGCGATGGCGGCGGAAACGACCCCGACGGATTTCAAGGCAGGCTATCTCGAACTGGATGCCTTGAAGCAAAAGCTGGCGGACAAGGGGCTGCAAGTCCTCGGAACGCACCAAGTGGCCGGGAATAAGGATTACACGGTTGTCGCCTACACCTCCGCCGATCTTAAAAAGGCGGCACAGCTTCCCAATCGCGGTTTTATGGCCGTACTCCGCATTTTGCATAACGCCAAGGATCAGGAATTGGTGGTTTCAAATCCTGAATACTACATGCGCGCTTTCCTACAGAAGGACTACAAGGAAGGGATGGCAAAACCCGTTAACGATGCCTTGGCCGCTGCGCTCGGAACGCTTGCTCCGACCGACGATGCGATGAAGACCAAAAAGCTGGCGAAATACAACTTCATGGTGAGCATGCCGCACTACGACGACTTTGCGCGTGTGGCCAAAGGCAACACCAAAGAGCTCTGCAAAAAATTGAAAGCCAATGCAAAGGATCGGATCGTCTTCAAACTCAACGTGGCCGATGACGGATCGTCGGTGCTCTACGGCGTGGCGCTGCCGGTGGAGATTGAAAAGTTTAATGAGAAGCTCGAAACAATGGGGCAGTCGCATCTGCTTCCCTACACGGTGCTGATCGAAAACGGCGAAGCCAACATTCTGCACGCCAAGTTTTACTTCGCGCTCAGCTTCCCGCAGCTCACCATGGGCGAGTTCATGAAAATCATGTCCGTGCCCGGCGACATCAAGGATGCCTTCAAGGCCGACTTCCAATAACGGAAAATCGAACAACGACCGTGGTTAATAATTATCGGGGAAGAGGTCGCCGAGCTTGGGTTCTTTCCCCGGTGGCGTTCGCTTCGAAACCGTCTTTTTTGCAGTGGCTTCGCATTTTGCAATGAATTCTTCCGACGACATGGTATGCGCTCCCGCGCTCGAAACCGTGTCGTGTTCCGCATGGTCGGAGGTGACGACAAGGATTCTTTCGGGATTTTCAAACTTGCAGACCAGCCGCTCGATCACCGTGTCGGCCGAAAGATTTCCGGGGGAGAAGAACACTTCGAGATGCTTCGAGGTTAGCGCGGTATCGCTACCCGCCTCGCGCCCGTCGAAAACGATGGTGGTTTGCCGTGCCATGCCGTGTGCCGTCTCCTCGACCATTCGCACCAGCCGGTGCCGCGCACCCTGGATATCCGTGCCGAGCATTTGCGCCAGCTCCACCAC
Source organism: Kiritimatiellales bacterium (assembly GCA_030630445.1). Classification (GTDB taxonomy): domain Bacteria; phylum Verrucomicrobiota; class Kiritimatiellia; order Kiritimatiellales; family Pontiellaceae; genus Pontiella. Next base: position 11,469 of record DAOVNC010000012.1, read on the forward strand.
TTGGTGGAGCAGGTTGTAGCCATCGATGATGAGCCATTCGTACGGCATCATTTTCTCCGCAGCCAACCGAGCTTCGGCGCCTTTCCTTCGAGCAGTGTTTCGAGCTGCCGCTTAAAGCCGTCCTTGGCGGCGAGGCCCTGTTCGTAGATGGCCTCCGCCTTGTGGAAGTCGAGCATCTCGATATCCATCAGGGGCGGTTGCACATAGATGTCGACCGGGTGGCTGGCCAATTTTTCCTGCGCCATCGCATCCATCATGACCTGGTAGGTGTGGAAGATCGCTTCCAAGGGCGAGGGAGGCTTGTTCTTTGGAGTGGACTGCTCGCCCATGATATCCACAGCAATGCGGATATCGCATTTCGGGTCGAGCAGGTCGTGCGGCACATTGTTCATCAGCCCGCCGTCGACCAGCACGCGATCATTGGCAACCACTGGCGTAAAAATGTAGGGGATTGCCATGCTGGCGCGGACAGCCGGAAGAAGGTCGCCCGAATCAAACACCACCGGTTTCCGCCCCCAGAAGTCGGTTGCCACGGTTTTAAGCGGGATCGATAGCTCCTCGAACGTTGAGACTTCCATCTGGTCGTAGAGGAAGCCAAAAAACTTTTCGCCCTTGATCAATCCCTTTGGCTTGAAGCTAAAGTGCGGATCGATCATCGAGAGCACCTTGAACGAATCCCTGTTGCGGATAATCTCCTTGAAACGGGCGTTGCGCGGCACCATCAACTGCTCGATCATTCCGACAATGTCCGCCGCCGAGTGGCCGGAGGCATACAGCGCCCCGAGGATCGCCCCGATGCTCGTTCCCGTGATGCAACAGGGTTTGATGCCCATCTCGTCGAACACCTCCAGAATCGGAATATGCGCGAACCCCTTTGCCCCGCCACCGCCCAATGTCAGTCCAATCTTTTTCATGGAGCCATTGCAAACCACCCGTTGCAACGAAGCAATCCTAAACGGGAAAAGGTTTGAAACGTTCTGAAACGTTCTGGAGTGCGGTGGCCCATGAGCAGAGCGATTGATAATTTGCGAATGCCGCGAAGCATAATTTCCGGCAGGAAATAGTGCCGAAGGCACGGTTCAATAACGAGCAATGTGAGTGTTTCACCATCGGGCGACACCGCTTTCGATCCGCACCGGCTGTTCCTCCGCAAAAGCGGCGTGGCCTTTCAGTTCCCGCCGCACTCCAGACTTTTTCGCACTCCGGACTTTTTCGCGCTCCAGTTTATTTTCCGCGGATGGCGGTTTTGATTTCGCGGAGTTCGGGGGCGCGGAGCAGGAAGGTGAGGCCAAAGTAGATTGATGCCCCGGCACCCATGGCCAGTGCAACGGATCCGATCTGTGCGATTTTGGCAGGTAGCAGTCCTTCAAGAATGGGTCGCCAGGCATATACGGCCAGTCCCGCCACAACCGCCATCGCCAGCGCGCTGAGCAGGCAGCGGGTGAAGCTCCGCCAAATTTCCAGCCACTGGAGGTTTTTCATGCGGCGGGTGAGAATGATACCGAGAACGGCCATGCCGACGGCCTCGGCAATGACGGTGGAGAAGGCCATGCCGGCATGTTTCCAGTAGGTCGGCAGGGTGAGGATGAAGATAATGTTGAGTACCAGATTGAGCAAAACCGTGTAGATGCCGATCCGGACCGGTGTCCGCATATCCTGCATGGCGTAGAATGCAGGCACAAAAACCTTTGCGGCGCTGAAGACGACGAGGCCGGGGGCGTAGAAGCGCAGGGCGCGGGCGCTGAGCAGGGTCGAGTTGGAGTCGAAACTTCCGCCCCATTCAAAGATGGTTTTGAGGATGATCGGTGCAAGCACCAGCAGGCCGAGGGCTGCGGGGGTCATGATAAAAATCAGGTGGCGCAGCGAGTGGGTGATGGTTTCGCGCATGGCGGCGGCATTCTTTTCGGCGGCGTGCGTGGAAAAGGTGGGCAGCAGGACGGTCGCCATGGCGGTGGCGATGACGCCGAGCGGGAAGTAGATCATGCGTTCGCTGTAGAACAACGCGGCTGGAGCCCAATCCCCGATCCATAGGGCGAGCATGCGGTCGATCAATACATTGAATTGGGTAACGGCCATGCCGAGCGCGGCGGGGCCCATGAGCAACAGCATCTGTTTTACGCGCGGATCGTTCCAGCGGCTGGAAAATCGGAACGGGCACCCAAAACGCCTCAAGGCCGGGAGCTGGATCGCGACCTGCGCCGCACCGGCGAGCAGGACCGCCCAGGCCAATGTCATGGCGCGGCTGCCAGGATCGGTTCCGATGATCGGAAAAATAGCCAGCATCGCAACGATAAGGATAATGTTGAGCAGGCAGGGCGCAAAGGCCGAGGTGGCAAAATGCTTGTAGGAATTGAGCACGGCCATCGATAGCGCGGCCATGCAGATGAGCAAAACGTAGGGAAACATCACGCGGGCAAGCTCGAAAGTCGTAATCCATTTCTCTGCGATTCCGGGAATACGCAGTCCGATGGAGAAAAGCAGGACTCCAGCGATGGCGATGGTGGTCAGCAGGGCGGCGGCCATGGTAACGACCTTCGAAGCCATCATCCATGCGGCTTTGTCTCCCTCTTTGGTGCGCGTTTCAATCAATACGGGGATGAAGGCTGCCGAGAGCGCGCCTTCGCCAAAGAGGCGACGGAAGAGGTTGGGGATGGTGAATGCCACAAAGAAGGCGGACGCCAGCAGGGAGGTGCCGAAGTGGTAGGCAATGACAATGTCGCGCACCATGCCCAAGCCGCGGCTGAGCAGTGTGAAGCTGCCAATCACCCCGACCGACCGGATTACCTTGTCGTCCTTCAAGCAGATCCCCTTTGTTTTGATTGCGTTGACTCAACGAAAAAACTAAATATAGGTCATTCAAATGAGCAGTTCAAAACAGAACGGAAGCATTTTATGAACGAACCAGGACGGATTTTGATGGGCGACGACGAGGCGATCAAGGCTTCGTATGCGAAGATGAACCAGCAACCGGTCGACTGGGACTTGAGTGATCACCCGGTGGAACCGCTGCGGCGGAAGCAAACCACCTTGGCACGATCCGAAACAATCTCCGGGCCCGGAACCTTCATGGGGAAGGCGACGCGTACCATCACGTTCGAGCCAACCCACCAAGAGGGCTGGTGGCTCGACCGTGCCGACCGGCCGCGTTCGCTGCCGATCCGCGTCGGTATTTCCAATGTATGGACCACCGGTCAAATCGTGAGCAACATTGTTTTGCGCAGCGGCAATCCGCACAACTATGTCCGCATGGTGGAGCATCTTGTTTCGTTGCGCATGGGCATGGGCATCGATAACTTGACGATCAAGCTCGATTCCGGTGATCCGCCGCTCTTTGAGCAGGGCAGCCTCGATGTGGTCGAGGCACTGGAAAAATGCGGCACGGTCACGCTGGATAGGCCGGTACGCTACGTGACGGTCAAGGAGCCGGTGACGGTCGGCGGAACCTACGGTGATTTCATAACGCTCGCGCCGCCGGACGATTTGGACAACCCGCAATTGATGGTCGACTGTGCACTCAGCTTCCCGACCGCCATTGGGCAGCAGCGCATTGTCTTTCCGCTATCGGCGGAACTCACGAAGATGGCGTCGGTCGCCCGCACCAATACCTCGCTCGCCAAGGTAATCTATTGTGCCACCATCGGCCGGATTTTCGCCGACGTGCGCAACCTCGGCTACAACACGAAGAACGTTTCCATCGCGGGGAAAAAGCGCTATGTCAACGAGCCTCGCCTGCTACGCGAAGGCAAGGCGCTGGAAGCGGCCTGGCACCGCGCCGTGCTCGACATGCTCGCGGCGATCGCCCTGATTCCCGAAGGTCTGTTCGTCGGCAAAATCAAGTCCTACAAGGCCGGGCACCGTTTGGATTGCGAACTGGTCAAGCAGCTGTATTTGAACCAGGTTTTGGTTCCGCTTGAGGAATTTTAACCACGAAATACACTAAATACACGAAAAGTCGACTTCGGGTTGTTGCCGGTTTGTTTTCGTGTGGTTCGTGTATTTCGTGGTTCCCTAAAAAACAAAAATGGAGAACTCATGAAATCATATCGGAAAGAACTATGGTTCGAGGCGCCGCAGCGGCGGCAGATCATTCACATTACGCCGCAGATCGACGAGTGCCTGCGCGAGTCTGGGATCAAAGAGGGCCTATGCCTCGTGAACGCGATGCACATCACCGCGTCGGTATTCATCAACGACAATGAAAGCGGGCTGCATGCCGACTATGAAAAGTGGCTCGAAAAACTCGCGCCGGAAAAACCCTATTCGCAGTATGCCCACAACGGCTACGAGGATAATGCCGATGCCCACCTCAAGCGCACGGTCATGGGGCGCGAGGTCGTGGTGGCCATCACCAGCGGCCAGTTGGACTTTGGTCCGTGGGAATCCATTTTCTACTACGAACTCGACGGCTTGCGCAAAAAGCGCGTACTCGTCAAGATCATCGGCGAGTAGGCATGGACAACCCGGCATTTCATCGCAACGAGCTTTTATTGGGCAAGGCCGGTGTCTCCGCACTCTCGGAGACCCGCGTGATCCTGTTTGGTGTCGGCGGCGTTGGCAGCTGGTGCGCCGAAGCGTTGATTCGTTCCGGAGTGGGGCACCTGACCCTCGTCGACAACGACGTCATTTGCGTCACCAACATTAATCGCCAACTACAGGCCACGGTTGCGAACATAGGAAAGCCCAAGGTCGAGGCTCTGAAGGAACGACTGCTGCAAATTGCGCCGCACGCTGAAATCGATGCTCAGCAGAAGGTCTATAACCTCGAATCCAAGACCGGATTTGATCTGGCATCCTACGACTATGTGATCGATGCCATCGACACGCTTTCGCACAAGGTTAGCCTGATCGCCCTAGCGATGGAATCGGGCACGACGCTCTATTCCGCCATGGGGGCTTCCTGCAAGCTCGACGCCACCACTATCCGCGTTTCATCCATATGGGAATCGTCCGGATGCAAACTGGCCAGGTTTGTCCGCCGGCGGTTGCGCCGCTGGGGAGCGAAGGGGGATTGCCTATGCGTCTATTCCGAGGAGTTTCTCGAGTCGCGGGAATCCGATACGGCCTGCGGCTCGGAGCATTGTTTCTGCCCAAAACAGACCGATGAAGATGGCGAGGAAATTTCGTCCGATGCCTGGTGCAACAAGAAGGCGCAGATCAACGGATCGATGGTGCACATTACAGGGGCCTTTGGATTCCACCTAGCGGGTCTAGTGGTGCAGGACGTCTACCAGCGGATCAATTATTCTTCGAGAATGTAGATGTAGCCGCCGGAACGTTGACGGAACTGGCCACTACCCAGGTTGCCGTCATCGATCATCGCGTCGATTTCCTGCATCTGTTCGCTACTCCATTTTGGCGAGTGAACCGACACGCCGGCGTGAACTCCAAACACCTCGTAGTCCCAGTCCCATTGACCGCCAATCACGGTTTCTTCGCTCCATGGGAAGCGACTGAGATATTCGCCCATGCCGTTTGGCATCTGCTCTGGGTTTTTATCCGCCGGATAGTCGCCATGGTCGAGGGCATATTGGACGAAGGCATGACCCGCTGCTTTGATTTCGCGGGCAAAGCGCGTGCTGCGCGTCTTGATCCCCGCGTTTCGCATGGAGGGAATAGCCAATGACGCCAGTAGACCAACGATTGATGTGACAATCATGATTTCCACCAACGTGAAGCCCTTTCTGGATACGAATGTTTCCATAACGCCTATTTATCAGCATTATGGATGCCATTCTTTGGGGTTTTTTCTAATGTTCCGGCGAGTGGAGCAAGAGTTCGTAGAGTTGCCGGTAGTAGCCATCGTGCGCCATCAATTCCTCGTGCGTGCCTTGGTCGACCAGCTCGCCGTGGCGCATCACCAGGATGCGGTCGGCATGGCGGATGGTGGATAGGCGGTGGGCAATCACGATGCTGGTGCGGTTGGCCATCAGGTTGCTTAGTGCATCCTGGATCAGGATTTCCGTGGCGGTGTCGACGCTGGCCGTCGCTTCGTCGAGGACGAACAACAGTTCCGGATCCTGCGCTAGCGTGCGCGCCATCACCAGCAACTGCTTCTGCCCAAGCGAAAGCCCTTCGCCGCGCTCGTTCATGACGGTGTCGTAGCCATCGGGCATCGCTGCAATGAAGCCGTGGGCGTTGACCGTCTTGGCGGCACGGATGATATCCGCCCGACTGATGCCCGGCGTCTGCAGGCTGATATTGTCGGCGACCGATCCGGTAAAGATGAACGGGTCTTGGAAGACATAGCCCAGTCGCCCGCGCAGGTCGGCCTTGCTGAATTCGCGCACGTCCACGCCGTCGATGGCCACGGCGCCTTGCTGCACATCGTAGAAGCGGCCGATCAGGTTGATGATGGTGCTCTTGCCCGCTCCGGTTGCGCCGACGACGGCCAGCACCTGCCCAGGTTCGACGGAGAAGGAAAGATCCTTGATCACCCAGTTCTTGTCCACATAGGCAAACCAGACGTCGTTGAAGGCTATACTCCCTGCAATGCGGTCGGGTGCGACAGGTTCCGGCGGATCGTTCACTTCTTCCGAGGTGTCGAGCAGGATGAAGATCCGCTCGATGGATGCCATCGCAATCTGGAACGATCCGGCCTTGTCGGAGAGCGATCCGAGCGGGCGGAAAAAGTCGCGGATATAGGCGAGGAAAGCCACAAAGATGCCGAGCGTCATGGTGGTCGATCCATTCAGGATCAGCACGCCACCCACCGCAAGGATGAGCAGGATCGAAAGGGCTTGCCCTCCCTCGATCGTCGGGAAATAGAGGCTGAACCAACGCACTTCATCGAAGTAGGCTGCGCGCAGGTGGGTGTTGCATTTATCGAAATCCGCCATGGCGCTGGCCTCGCGGTTGAAGAGCTGGATGGTGGTCATGCCGGTCAGATCTTCCTGCAGCAGTGCGTTCAGGCGCGACTGGCGATCGCGGATGTTGCGGTTGGCATCGCGCAGCTTTACGTTGACGTAAAGCATGATGGTAAACAAGAAGGGCAGGGTGATGAAGATGGCCAGCGAAAGAACGGGGCTGATGTAGATCATGTAGCCCATGATCCCTAGCAACATGAACAGGTCGGCTATGGTGCCGACGACGCCCTCCGTCACGAAATGCTGGAGCCGCTCGATGTCGGAGGTCACGCGCGTCATCAGCGTGCCGA
>DAOVNC010000283.1 GCA_030630445.1 Kiritimatiellales bacterium
GGTGCGTCCAGCGTAGTCGGCATCGACAATGGAGTTGGTCAGGCGGCGCAGATCGTCGTAGTGGAACTCGGTGCGCAGTTCACGGGCATCGACGGTATACGCCAGCGTTCCGTCCGGGTTGTAGCCGGAGGACACAATGATATCGATGTCCGGATCGGGACTGTATGTGTCTAAACCACTCGACGGGTCATTCCGTTCGGACATGATGCGGACTGTGTTGGTGACGGTGTTGAAGCAATCGTACTGGAAGAAGGAGTAGTGGTTGTTCTCGTCCTTTTCCCACGTCTTGTTGCTGCGATTGTCGTACCAGAATTTCTTGGTGCATTTCAGCGTGTTGGCCCCCTCGAAGAAGGCGATCGTCACCAGCCGGTTGAGGGCATCGTAGCCGTTGGTGGTCACGTTGCCGTTCGGATCCTGGACGTAGGTCAGGTTGTTGTTGGCGTCGTAGTCGTAGATCGTCGCAAGCGCCAGCCCATCCGGATCGGTGATCTTTTTGGCCACCTTTCCATATTCGTCCGCTTCGAAGCCGGTGACCAAATTGCTGGAGGAATTGCCCAGATCCACGATGGTTTTTCTGGTCATGAAGTTCGGGAAAACGGTATTGGTAAATGCCATCGAGGTTTCAGCCAGCAGCGATCCATTGGGAGCATACTTTCTTTCACTCGTGCGGTTGCCATAGCTGTCGAACGCGTAGACGGTGACTTGGTCTAGCTCGTTGGTCCTGGCTTTGAGCTGGTTTCCAAAATCAGCCGTATAGCCGAAGTGTTTCGTCCCGCCGAGGGCGTTGGTCTGCGAACTGGGCTTGAAGCAGCCATTCGTGGCGAAATCATAAGCGAAGGTGGTGACCTGCCCGGAAAAGTTGGTCTGAGAGGCGATGGCCAACGGTTCAAGTCCGTTATCCATGACCACGCCGTCCAACCTTCCATAGCGGTAGGTTTCCGTCCCGCCGCCGGGGGCGGTGATGGTGAGTTGACCGTACTCATAGAGCCGGATTTTGCTTTCCTCCACATTTTGTTTACTAGGATCCTTGACCGGATCGCTTACGTACCGGTTGGAAAAACTGTAGGTCCATACGTTTGAATTAACGTTGGTCACGGTAATCACGGGCAGGGTATTCATGTGGTATCCACCAGAGGAATAGAAGGTTCCCCAAGGGCCGTTCTCGGAAAAACCCACATGTTCATGGTCGGGCCGCTCAATGTCCAAAAGGCGATACGGGTTACCGAACTGCTCAAGTTTGAGGCCGTCTGCGAGGCTCCCATTCGAATAGCTGTAGCGCTCGGTTCTCACAAAGTCGAACGAATATATGTTCGAGTTTCCGTCCTCGATGCTTTCGATCGTCAAATGCTTGTAGAGATCGGGTCCTTCGTGCCCGACGCGGGAGTCCACTTCGTAGTAGTAGCCATAGGAATACGTCCCCAGCATCGTTGTTTCGGCCACGTTGGTGACGCTGCGCAAGGTATCCAAACCCGTCGAAGGCTCAGATTGGTAGGCATAGTCTATGCGGTTTCCCCGTGGATCCTCGATCCAGTCGACCCGCTTCCCACCGTCAAGAGTTTGAATCGTGATGGACTGCCCGGTGGAAGTCGCACTGATGGACGAGGGAATAATGCTGTTGGCGGGAGCGGAATCGAAACCATACTCAAGTTCGTTGCCTACCCGGTCTTCCACCCGGCTTATGCGATAGAAGCTATGCTGGGCCGTCGCGATAGACTGAGGATTACCCACCACGTCCTGGATGGTGGTTGTCACACTGGGTGAATTGCTATAGACACAAGTCGTCCCATTCGGAAGGGATAGTACCCAATTGCTGCCGGAACCTCCCGTCAATGCCACCCCGTTCATTGCGAGGGCACTCTGCGTAGAGAGCATCTCCACCCATGAATAGGTCTTTGATCCGGATGGATAAACAATATAAGCCCTTTTAAACCGGTATGCCTGTCCATTGAAATCGGTGACCGTAATCGTAGTTTCTATATGGGGTTCGGAAACTACGGTGCGCGTCTCAACATGAAGGTTGGGGGCAATATTCGACCGCCAGCAGGGCCCGAATGGCTTGTCAGGCCGGTTATCCAACTGATACGAGTTGACCGTCCAGGATTCCTGCTGCAGGGAACGGCGCACCTCCAGTGAAAAGTGGTCGGAGCCGACCGGAACAAAAATATCCGTCAGCTCGTGCTGGAGATCCAGGTTCAGGGCGTCGACATAGGTTTTTTCAGGCTTGTAGTCCGACTCACCCTCCTGATGCTGGGCCACGTCCGGCATCGGCATGCCCGAAAGCGAGATCTTACGGCCCTGCGAAAGGGCGTTATGCTTCCATCGGTGAGTGAAGGGGCTGCTCGGATCTGCTACACTTATATAGCTGTAGCCGGTCTCCGTCCCCTCCGCACACGGGTCGGTTTCCTCATACCTTACGGTGCAAGATATAATGAAGTCGCCCGTTGTCTCGCTATGGAAGATGGGATTATTTTCATCCGAATCATCAAGGCTACCACCATCACTCGCCCAGTTAACCTCTGTAATAATAGCATTATCAGGAATATCCAATAAAGTAAGGTGCAGTGTAACAACAGGTTTCGGATATCCAGGAACATACTTCGAAATAGTCCTGTTGGCCGGCGTTATTGAAACTTCGAGCTCATCCTCCGAATAAACGTCCCCCACCATTGCAAGCAACAGGGTTGCCGATAGAAAGAAGAGGCCGAACCCCTTACACCGATTCTTAGTTACTTTCATCTTCATAGCTTTCCCTACCTTGCTGTTTTGTTGTCTGAGAATTTCAGTGCAGCCTTGGTTGATGGTGTTAATTTCATGGACATTCAAAATTGATTCAATCAAAGCGGTCATACGGATTCGTTATATACTGGAATTCCTCTACATAATCCGCGACACCGTCACCGTCGACATCATCATCAAAAACAGTGGGGTCTGTGCCTTGCGTGAATTCATCGCCATCCGAGATCCCATCGCCGTCGGTATCGGGATTGTCCGGATCGGTGATATAGCCGTCCGTGTCCGGCCAGTCCCCGCTATTGGATAGTTCGTCGGCATCCGAAAGCCCGTCCCCGTCGCTGTCTATTTCCGATGAAGGATAGTTGTCGTACGCCCAAGTTGCCACGCAGACGCCGAAGACGACCGCCAGCCCCATTAAACCCATTAGAATTGTTTTTTTCATAGTGTATCCTCTTGCGTCTCTGTTTCGTAAAAGCCCTGCCGGATTATTCCTCTTCGATATTGTTTTCCCCGCCACTGAAGGCTTCGCCGATAAATACCCCGTCCTGGTAGACCTTCACGGTGGGGCAGACGGAGGTTTCAACCTCGTTGGGATGGAACAGGCGGAAGGTGTACTCGCCGATTTCGTCCAGCTCTTGGTTGGTGATCCAGCGTTCGAGGGAATAGTCGTCGAGCGTGATGCCTGCGATGAAGACCTTGATTTCGATGTCGACGCTTCCGGGCACCTGCTTGGTGACCATTTCGATTTCCCACAGCTCGCTGTCTTCATAGCGCGCGACCGTCCAGAAGTAGCCGTCGACGGCGTTCTGGATCCAGAAGGGGGAGAGTCGCGCGCTGTCGAGGATCGGGCCGTTTTCGCTCAATCTAGCAACCAACACATGTTCTCCGTTTGTTTTATTAGCGCGGAGCGCGACTGTTCTTAGTGCTTGGTTCGTGGTGCTTAGTTCTGCTAGATCGACGGAGTCGTCGACTTCAAACACAACGTTGGATGAAAATCCATCAACCGTCCACTCGCGGGTGCGGCCTACGAGGCAGGCGGGGGATTCTTCGGGGAAGGCTCCGTCGATGGCTTGTACGTGGATCGTGGCGGTTACGACATCGTTTCCATGCGTGTACTGGCCCGTAACCGTATAGGTTCCGGCACTCGGGAAGAGGTAGGTCAGCGGGTGGGTGTTGGGCGAACGAACGGTCTCTCCATCCATGTCAAGGGTGTACTCAATCTCGAACTGCCCGCCGTTGGGATCATCGGGCAGAGCCACAAACTTAACCATGTCACCTTTGCGGATGAGGATGGTTTCGCCATCGTGGTCGATAATGTTGAGCGGAACCCATTCGACGTTGATGGGCACTTCGAGCGCACCGTTCTGGAAGGTGGCGGTGGCGGCGGTGACGGCGTCCTGCTCGAGCGGAAGGTTGGCGTACCAGCGGGGGCCAGCGGACTGCGCGACGGGAACGAAGCTGGAAGCATCGTCTACGATACCCATCATCGGAACGTAGCGGGCGTTGCCTTCGATGCAGGCGGGGGAGACATAGGATTCGGTGATCGTGTCGACCCCGGCCATACTGGCGATGGAGGTTTCGACCCAGTCCTTTACGCCGTTGCCGTTGGCATCGGGGCCGCCGAGGGATTGGAGCTGCAGGGTGTTGATCTTGAGGGAGAGGCGGCTATGGACGTTTTCCCAGAAGATGCGGATGGTGTGCTGCCCGGCGGGAAGGACGGGCAGGAAGGCGCGGACGTCGGCGGGGACGCCTTCGGCGGAGACGAGTGGATAGCTGCCGACATAGGTGCCGTCGACGGAGATCTGCAGGGCGCTGGTGTCAACAGGCGTGACGGGCGTGCAGGAGCTTTTGCTCCAGAGGTGCGCGGCGTTGATGCTGAGACCGTAGAGATCCTGCTCCGGGAAGTTCAGGGTGTATTCGACGAATCCGCGGCGGCGCTGGGCGACGATGGCCTGGCCATCAACCTCCCAGGTTCCGACGGCGTTGTTGGTCTGCGACCCGGTGCAGGTGGCGACGACGCTGACGGTGCCGTCGAACTCGGAGGCCAAGGGATTGGTGAGGGTTTCGTGGATTTCGACGCCGTCGGACACGCCGTCGCCGTCGCTGTCGGCGTTGAGCGGGTCGGTGCCTGCGGCGAGCTCGTCGCCGTCGGTCAGGCCGTCGCCGTCGGAGTCGGCGTCGAGGGGGTCGGTGCCGAGGCTGATTTCGTCGCTATCCAAAATACCGTCGCCGTCGCTGTCGAGGCCTTGCGAC
>DAOVNC010000285.1 GCA_030630445.1 Kiritimatiellales bacterium
CAGGAAGTCCAGATGGTTTTTCAGGATCCCTACGGCTCCCTCAATCCGCGCATCAAGGTGGGCAACGCCATCGTCGATGTCTTGACGGTCCACCGCATTGGCCAGTCGCGCACGGAGCGGATGGATATGGTGGTTCAGCTCTTCGAGTCGGTTGGAATGCAGGCCGACTGGACCTATCGCTACCCGCACCAGTTCAGCGGCGGCCAGCGCCAGCGCATCTGTATTGCGCGCGCACTCGCCCTAGGGCCCGACTTGCTCGTGGCCGACGAACCGGTCTCCGCACTCGATGTGTCCATCCAGGCCGAGATTCTCGAGCTGCTCGAAGATCTGCGCGCCACCCGCAAGCTGGCCTTCCTGTTCGTCAGTCACGACCTCGCCGTCGTCCGCAACCTCTGCGACCGCGTCGCGGTGATGTATAATGGCGAGATCGTCGAAGCCGGTCCCGTCGCCGACGTTATCGACAACCCGCAGCACGAATACACCCGCAAGCTCCTCGCCGCCGTCCCGTCGTTTTAAGGGATGGTGACTTTGTGGTCGAGGTTGAATATCCCGACGATAATCATCGGGTTTCAGTGTTCTTGCCGGGGTTGATCGCCACCTTGCAGAGCCATGCCGCGACAATGCCCAGCAGGATGATCCCTCCGAGCAGACCGACGGTTGAAGGTTCTTTAACCAAGGCCAGAATATCGGGGTTTCCGGAGGCCACAATAGGAATGGCCAGCAGAATGCCAGCGAGGGCTTCGCCGGTAATCAATCCCGAAGCAAACAGCAGGCCGCCGCGGTTTGCGGATTCAATCGCTTTTGCGGGCAGCTGTCTCTTTTGCTGCATGCGTTTGATTGCAATGCTGAGCAAGCCACCGATAAAAATGGGCACTTCCAGCTCGAACGGCAGGTAGATCCCGATCGTTACGGCCAGCACGGGTGTCCGGAAACGGCTTCCGCGGCGGGCCAGGGATTCGTCCAGCAGAATCACGCCCGAGGCAAACAAGGCACCCATGCCCACGAAATTCCATGGCAGGCCTCCTTCGAATACGCCTTTTGCCACGGCGGCCATCAGGTTGGCCTGGGCTGCAATCAGCGGGTTGGCCTTGGCGGATTCATGCCCGGCAAAACCGTAGGCGTTCAGCAACAGCATGAGCACCGGTGCCAGAACGAGTGCCGCCGATAGCGTCCCGACCATCTGCATAAGCTGCTGCTTCCAGGGTGTTGCCTTGATCAGATGGCCGGCTTTCAGATCCTGCATGTTGTCTCCGGCAATCGCCGCGGCGCAGCAGACCACCGCACCAATGATGATGGCCGCAGGCGGGCCGTTCTCCGCATCTTTGCCCATCAGCAGGAGAAGGAGCAGGGCGGAAATGGTTACGGTGGCGATGGTGATGCCGGAGATCGGGTTGTTGGATGATCCGACCAGCCCGGCCATATAACCCGCTACGGCTGAAAACAAAAATCCGGTAACCAGCATGGTTATCGCCATCGGCAGGGCGACGGCAACATGGTCTACAAAGGTTTGGTAGAGCAGAAACAGCGGAACCACCGACGCGATAATCAGCACCAACACCCACTTCATGGGAATGTCTTTTTCCGTTCGGTCGATGGTTTGCCCCGGCCCAAGGTTCTGATAGGCCTTTAGCCCGCTGCGGATACCGGAAAAGAGCGAGTGGCGCATCTTGATGATGGTCCACAGTCCACCTACCAGCATGCCGCCCACGCCCAGATAGCGGGTTTTTGTGGACCACAGTGTCCACGCATAATCCATGGCAGCCATCGGTTCTCCGTCCACCACGGGCCACGGCTGGCTTATGGCGCAGGCCGGAATAGCCACCAGCCAGTTGACGATGCCGCCTGCGAACATCAGGATGGCCACGTTCAACCCCACAATATAGCCAACCGCCAGCAGGGCGGGACTCAGGTTGGATCCAAAATAAACGATGGAGTTTCCGGCGCGTCCGGCGGTTTCGGCGACTTCCGGCCAAATCCGGAATCCGCTCGAGCCCAGCTTGTACAGCGCACCCGCCATCGCCGATTTCACAATATGCTTAATCTCGGTGCCGCCGCGCTGCCCCGACCGCAACACCTCCGCCGTGGCGATGCCCTCCGGAAATTTCAGGTCGCTTTCAATAATCAGCGCCCGCCGCAACGGGATCGTAAACAGAACGCCCAGCAGTCCGCCGAATCCCGCAATGACCGTTACCCACAGATAATTGAAATCCTCCCAGCTACCCATGATCACCATGGCCGGAAGCGTGAAGATCACCCCGGCGGCCAGCGCCTCGCCGGCGGACGCCGCGGTTTGCACGATATTGTTTTCATAGATACTGTGCCGCCGGAACAGGCGCAGAATACCCATCGACACCACCGCTGCGGGAATGGAGGCTGAAATGGTCATCCCCGCAAACAGGCCCAGATAGGCCATCGCCGAAGCCAGCACCATGGACAGGACCATGCCCAGCAACACGGATTTAATCGTCAGTTCCGGAATGGGTTTTCCATGTTCGATCATCGAGAGTCGTTCCTTGCACAGGTTTTTTCATCGGATAGCGGGAAACCATCCTGCCTGATCCTCCACGGGTTGGAAACTGTTTTTCGGCTCCCGCAGGGAATCTCGGACTCGGATCTGAACCATCACTACTACACTCGCACGCGGCAGGATTCGATGATTTCGATGGCTTTGGCGCGAAGGGTGTCGTTTTCCCGTACGATTTCGATCAGGTCGTAGAACTGGTTCCATCCTTGGCGTTCGCGGTGGTACTGTTTGCGGAGACCGTCGCGGGCAAAGGCCATGGCCCGGGTCAGGCGCGGATGGCTGGCCGTTATGAATTCGGTTCCCGTTGCGTGGTTTCCCGCAAGGTAGAGCTCGGCGGCTTTCATGCAAAAGCGCATCATCACCACGGTAGCAGGAATAGGGGTGATGAAGCAGCCCGTGAAAGGATTGACGGTCTCCTTGAGGCTTTCGATGTCGTCGTTGGACAGAGTGCGCGCATATTCGGAAAAGTAGAGCGTGCGGATGTAGTCGCCAATCATGTTTCCGAACGACGCGGCTTTGATGGCGTCGCCGGCGAAGGCCTCCTTGTCGTGCCGCATGATCAGTCCATCTTCGTGCACATAGGCAAGTTTCTCTCCCCCTTCCAGCAGTACGGATAGGATGTATGACTGGTCTTCGGCACGACCGATAAAGGACGGTGTGAAGGGGCGGTGCCTTTTCAGGCTGTCGACCAGGATGCCATTTGTTCCACCCGTCACATGGATGCGCTGGATGCATTCGGTGGTGCCATCGATGTCCCCCTTGCCGCCACGTGCGTCGCGTTCCGCGCCTGACGCGGTCACGCGATAGCGCGTCATCAATTCGCCTTCGGTCGAGAGCGCCATCAGCATCTTGCTGAAGAAAATTCGATCCTCGAAGGTCGCAGGGTTTTCGGGAAAAAGGACATCCGGCGTGAACAGTCCTTGGTGGATATCCTTTTCGTTGACCAATGCTCCGGCAATCATGCCGAGCTCGATGGAATTCCCCGCTGAATCGGTTCCGCGCGCGCCCCAAAGCGGGGTCTTGAAATGTTCGAATGCCGATGTGCCCGATTGTTCCACCAGTTCCCGCTGCGGAAAGACCTGATCGAGATCGATCTTGAAGGTGGCTTTAATGCGCGGATCTTTCGTCGAATTCCAGAAGGCGGAAATCGCTTTCAGGAAGCTGTAGTGTCGCCCGTATTCCCCGTCGACGCCGAAAACCTCCAGCCCATCCGCATCCCCACCGGCAGGAACCAGCACCTCGTTGATCAACTGCTCTGTGTCGGACTCGGTAAAGACATGAACCTCGATGTTTCTGAAACCGCCCGTGTTGCGGATTTCGGACTCGATATAGTCTTTCGCCAGACCTTGCAGTCCCTTGTGCGTGACGGAAACCGACAGTACGCATGTAATCTTTCCTTCGCTCATGTTGCCGCGTGTTCGCTCGAACTCCACGGCTTCGTCGAGACCACGCAATCCGTAGAGAATTTCGTTCGCTTCCGGATTCACGCCGATCTGGATCGGGTGGTCGTACCAGTAGACCTGCTCTTCGCCGATTGCCCTCAGGATGTGGGTCTTCAGCTCTTCGCTGTAGTCCAGTTCCTCCAGTCGCGTTCCCTTCGCCGGGATGGTCAGCAGCACGTTCGACGTAAACAGCAATTCCCGGCTTGGATCGGCGAGGGGATTGGGGTTGAGTTCGCTAATCTGGATCCGTCGCTTTTTGCGAAGAGCCTGCACGCGCTCTGAGCGCGTCTCTGGCAGTCCCGAGCCCTCCGGAAAGAACACGTTCCAAATGCAGATCTGGTCCGCCGGGCTGTTGGCCAGCTCTTCCAGCTTGCTGGCGAACTCCGGTGTTTGGGAGGCCGCCGCGATCTCCTCTTCGACCCGCCCAAGGTTCTCGCGGAAAAACGCCGCCGTTGCATCCGATTTCGCCGCTTGATCCAGAAAAGACCGTGCCGGTCCGTCTCCTCCCAGCGCCAGCAAGAACGCCGCAACGGTGGATCCGGCATCCACCTGGCCGGGGTTGAACATCGTTCGGGCATCAAAGAAAGGTTCTGTCCCCGAAAAAAGGCTGCGCATCGCGGATTGAAAAGCAGTTGCCGGATCTCTGTGCATCAGCTACTCCGGATCGGAGCCCGGCGCCACTGCGCCCAACTCTTTCAAGGCTTGGATGGAGGCGAGGCGTTCGGCTTCGCGCTTGCTTCCGGCGGAAGCCTTCCACATTTTGTCGCAGGCGGTGACTTCCATAGTGAAGGTGCGGTCGTGTTCAGGGCCGGCGGTTTCGATGGTTTTGTATTCGGGAATGCCGAAGCCGCGGCTTTGGGCATATTCCTGCAGGTCGCCTTTGGGGTTGCTTTTGGCCGTAGCCTCCTTCATCTCGTCGAGCTCGGGCAGGAACACCTTCTTGAAAATCTTGTTCACGGCGCGGGCACCGCCGTCGATCCACGCGGCACCGATGATGGCTTCGA
>DAOVNC010000440.1 GCA_030630445.1 Kiritimatiellales bacterium
GGCATTCTGCCCGTTATTGTTCGGTTTTTTTGCGCAGTCGGATGCGGGAGGGGATCTGGTAGGTTTCCATGATGCGGGTGGTGGCAGCAGAAAATTCCTTTGCGTCCAGGATCACTTTCGACAAGCCGTAGGTGGGTACGAATTCAATCACATGGAATTCGCCTTCGGGATGCTTGAAGGCCTCTTCCATATCCGCGATGGAGTTGATGGGGCGACCGTTTACGGCGGTTACGATGTTTTGTGACATATCGTGGTAGCCTAGGTTGTATTCGTCGGGAAACACGTCGGCGAGAACAATCAGGCGCTTGTCGGGAGAGTGGTTTTCGCTCTCCATTTCAGTGTAGATCCGAAGGCGGGCGGGAATGTTCTTCATCCATTCGTTGCCCCACGCTCGCAGGTAGGGAGTATCCAGTTCGCGAAAGACCAGACCCCCTGCAATCAGGTAGGGGGGCGGTTGCCCGGTGCGGGTCTTCGGGATCAAGGCCGAGGATTCGGGAATATTTTTGAGGGGAATGTCCAGCGTGATTTCTTTTCCGTTGCGCAGTACCCGTGCAGCAATGATATCGCCTGCATAATGGCCTTCGGCGGCAATCAGCTTGTAGTCAAGCCAGCCATAGCGTGGGTGCATATAGTCGCCCTGCGAATCAATGGGGTGACCATCGAGTTCCAGCAGGAGATCGTCGGGTTGCAATATGCCATCGGCTGAGCCTCCCGCAATGCAGTTGCGAATCCGGATGCCGCGCGCTGGGCCATCGAGCCCCAAGTATTCCGCCTGTGCACGTCCGCGGTTGACCTGCCAGCCAACACTCAGTTGGGCAAATCCTGGGTACTCGGGCAGATCCACCGCTTTGAGGTAGGCTTGAATCATCTCTGCGGGAAAAACAATGATCTGGTCGTTGTCTTGCGAGCGGATTAGGCCGACCAGTTTATTTCCGCTGAAGACCGGTTCACCCCGTCCACCGCTTTTGAGATCGGTAATAAAATAGATGCCTGCATAACTTAGATGGGGCACAAAGCTACTTCGCACCACCACCCGTGACCAGCGGCAGGAGGCAGTGGTCAACTGCCCGCTCTTCCAGCTGGCACAGTAATAGTTGTCGCCTTCCATGATGTCAGCAATGTCGGCCGGAACCAAATCCTCGAAAAAGGAAGGGTCGTCCACCGTGATCAGCGCAAGGTTGGCCTGAGGGTCGCTATGTACAATCCGGGCGGGGACGCGCGGGGGGCGGTCAAACTTTTCCACCTGGATCAGGGTGGCATCGTCGAGATGCTGCGCGAGTACTAAAATCCGGTTTCCTGGAACCACAATACCGAAAAAACGTCGCGAACCCGGTTTGGCTTTTTGCCATGGGCGGTATTCGTTCCAATTTTGGTAGGTCACCCGAACCGTTACGAGTTGCTGTTCTGCCGGATGATCCGGTCTCGCAAAAGCGGTGGATGAAATCCCGATGAGCAGGGCGATAATCAGGGTTCTTGTTTTCATAGGTTCCGATCCTTCGGTATGCCGTATTGCTTGAGGATTTCCGGGTGGGCGACTTCGGCTTTTTCCCGATCCAGCACGGTGATCACATTTCCGTACTTAAAGCGGATTACCTGTTGTGGGTCCGTACCGGATTCAAGGGCAGAGGCCAGTTCCTGAAGGGTATTGACCTTCTGTCCGTTCACGGACTCGATAATCTGATAGAGAAAACGGGACTCTTCCGCGTTCACGGCGTGGTCCAGTCGCCGGATTTGCATGACAAACGGGGTGTCAATCGGTTCCTGTTTTTCGTTGGGGCGGAGGTAGAAGTCGTAGATCAGTTCCTGGTTGGTTTCCGAGTACCAGTTGGAGCCGTAGGTCTCCAGTGTTTCGCGGTTCAGCGGCACAAAGACCAGCCCCGCGTAGATGTAGTATTCTGGCCGTTGCTCATATCGTTTCGCCAGCCAGGGATTGGGGTTGTAGTGCTTCAGCGGCACGTCCACCGCCAGCCGTTCTTCGCCGCGGATCACGCGCATTGGAACCGTACCGCCCTTCTGGAACTGGTCGATCAAAAACCCGCTATCGAGCCGCAGCCCCTTCCAGCTGATCGTTCCATCATTGGCCACGGGATATCCATTGACGTGCGTCACAATGTCCCCGGGCTTCAGCACCGATTCGGCGCTGCATCCGCGCACAAGGCTATCCAGCCGAATTCCGGTTTCATCCGCCGACATTCCCGCATAGGCCCGTGCGGCCGGATTTTCCAGTTTCGCGGCAATGATCCCCAACTCGGGATAGCCATCATAGGTGCCATCTTCCAGGTCGGTGAGAAAGTGCTGGATGACCTCTGTCGGAATAAACACCCCCATGTTTTCCAGTTTGCTATTGCCTTGGAAGGCCACGCCGACCACGTGTTGATCCTGAACCACCGGGCCTCCGCTGTTTCCGGGATTGATCGCGGCATCCGTCTGAACCACCAAATGCTGATCCACTCCGGAGTGCACATACGACTTCATCTCGATCCGGGAGACCACACCGGCGGTAATGGAGAGTCGTTTCCCGCCCACTGGATAGCCATACGTGAAAACCTGCGAGCGAATCGCAGGCAGTCCATCGAACTTCAGCGGGGGAACTTCTTCGAGGCGCTTTGGGTTCACCAATTCCAATACCGCTAAATCACAGTCGTGGGCGATCACGGCCACCTTGGCCGGATAAGGCGTCGGGTCGTTGTGGAAATACACCAAGAGCATGGCGGTATCGCTAACCACATGGGCATTGGTCATGATCCGGTTTTTTGAAATCACAAACCCGCTGCCGGTTCCTTTTCCCGTGGAACCCGAATCCCACGGGGCATACCAGTTGAATGCATTGTACTGGTTCACAATCTTCACCACTGATTGCTCAATCCCCTCCGCCC
>DAOVNC010000134.1 GCA_030630445.1 Kiritimatiellales bacterium
TGGGAGACATCGTTCCCCTTGAAAAGCATTCTTCCGGAAGAGGGATCGGTCAGCCGGATAATGGTTTTGCCCAGTGAACTTTTCCCGCATCCGCTTTCCCCGACCAAGCCAAGGATTTCGCTGCTGGAGATCTCCAAAGACACATTCTTGACGGCATGCAGGGCGTGGCGGCCATGGCCATAGATCACGTTTAAATCTTCAACTTTGAGCAACGGTTCCATTGTTTAATCCTTCGCAGGGTGCAGGCGCGGGACGGCAGCCATGAGCTGCTTGGTATATTCATGTTGCGGGTCGTATAGAATCTGGCGGGTGGACCCCTCCTCCACAACCTTGCCCTTCTGCATGACATAGACGCGGTCGGCGAGGTCGCCCACAATCCCGAAGTTATGGGTGATCATCAGGATCGACAGCCCCACCTTGTCGCTGAGTTCCGAAAGAAGGTTGAGAATTTCGCGCTGGACGGTGACATCGAGCGCGGTGGTGGGTTCGTCGGCCACGAGGAGTTCCGGGGAGCAGGCGAGCGCCATGGCAATCATGCAGCGCTGAAGTTGCCCCCCGCTCATCTGGTGGGGATAGGACGAAGCCATGCGCGTGGGCAGGTGCACCAGATCGAGTAGGCGGTTGACTTCGGCCTTGCGGTCGATACCTTTGCGGTGGAGCTTGAGGGCTTCTTCGATTTGCCAGCCAACCGTGAAAACGGGATTAAAGGAAACCATCGGTTCCTGGAAAATGTAGGATATCTGGCTGCCGCGGATCTTTCGCAGCTCGGGGTCGGAAAGCGAAAGCATGTCTTGACCGCCAAAGATGATTTCGCCGTCGGCATAGGTGGCCGCGCGCGGCGCGAGCTTGGTCAGGGCCAAGGCGCTGATGCTCTTTCCGCTGCCGCTCTCCCCCACCACGGCAACCGTTTCGCCGTGGCCAATGGTAAAGGAAACGTCGTCGACCGCCTTGAGCAGATCATCGCCCGAGCCAAAGTGGACGCTGAGGTTGCGGACTTCTAGAATATGATTATTCATTTTCGATTTCCGATTTTTGATTTCCGATTTGTGGAACTCAAGCGGCGTTGGCCTTTCCAAGGAGGCTGTCGCAGACCCATAAATCTAAAATCAACATTCAACATTCAAAAATCCTGCGGCGAAGCCGCGGTAGTCAGTCGTTCAAACGGGGGTCGAGGGCGTCGCGCAAGGCGTCGCCGAGGAGGTTGAAGGCCAGCACCAGCAAGAAGACCGCGAGTGTGACGAAGGTCATTTCCCACCACATGCCCTGCCAAAGGCGCATGCGGGCGCTATTGATCATGAGGCCCCACGAAGGCTCTCCCTGCACGCCGATGCCCAGGAAGCTCATGACCACCTCGGTGCCGACAGCGGCCGGGAAGCGCAAGGTAAAGGTGATGATGATGACGTGCATGATATTGGGCAAAATGTGCTTGAAGATGATGCGACCCGAGCTGAGTCCGAGCGCCCGTGCGGCCTGCACATAGCTTTGGTCCTTGTGCTTGATCACCTCGCCGCGCACGAGGCGGCAAATACCGACCCAGGTGGTCAGCCCGATGCCGAGGTAGATACCAACCAGCCCCTTGCCCACGACCATGGCGATGGCGAGGATGAACAGCAGGCCGGGCATGGAGGCAAAGGTGTTGTATAGCCAGACAATAAAATCGTCGACGCGACCGCCATAGTATCCGGCCAGGCAGCCAAGGAACACCCCGATGGGAATCGCGATCAGCGAGGTGATAATGCCAACCATGAAAGCAATGCGCACTCCCTGCACCAGGCGAGCCATGACATCGCGCCCGAGGCCGTCGGTTCCCATCCAATGCTCCATGCCGGGTGGTTGATGAGCCAGATCTAGATTGGTTTGCTGATAGGCGGGCGTTGCATCCATGAGATCGTGGTAGCGGTAGACGACTTCGCCGTAAATTGCCAAAGCTGAAAAAAACAGCACCAGTCCAAGACAAAACAGGGCCATACGGTTTTTCTTCAACCGCAACCAGGCATCGCCCCACAAACTCTGTCCTTTCTCATTCGGCATAATTCTACTTCAATTTTACGCGCGGATCGGCCGCGGCGTAGCACAGGTCGGTTAAAAGGTTGGACGCCACAAACAGCAACGCCCCGATCAAAACAAGTGCCCGCACCACATCGATGTCGGAGGCGAGAATGGAGCTGATGCCAAGATAGCCAAGCCCCGGTATTCCGAAGAAACTTTCAAGCAGAAGCGAGCCGGTATAGAGGTAGGGAATCGCAATAATGACATTGGTAATGATCGGGATCATGGCATTCTTGAGCACATGCACGAAGAGGACGCGCGGCTTGCCCACGCCTTTGGCCAGAGCGGTGCGGACATAGTCCTTATACATTTCTTCGAGCATCACCGAGCGGTAGAAGCGAATGTTTGCTCCCAGCATACTGATGATACCGATCGTGACCGGCAGGATCAGATATCGCCACGACTCGTAGCCCCAGACCGGAAATAAGCCCATTTTGTAGGAGAGAAAATACTGCCCCGCCACAATGTAGACGAGATAGTTGATACTCATCAGCGCCACCGAAAAAATCACGAAAAACCGGTCGATCCACGTATCGCGAAAAAAGGCGCAGACCAGCGAGAGCGTAATGGCCGCCACCATGCCGATAAGGAAAATGGGAATCGTCAGCGAAAGCGAGGCCACCACGCCATCCTTCAGCAGCGTCGAAACCGGTTGCTTAAGCGACTCGGATTTACCAAAGTTTCCGTGGGCAAGCTGGTTCATATAGAATAGCAGTTGCGAATCGAAAGGACGTCCCATCAACTTGCGCAGCTTGAGCGTGCGGATTTCCAAGGGCTGGCCATCCGTGGAAAATCCGGCTGCGGTTCCGCCTTGGAAACGAACCTTGGCCGACGTCCAATCCACCGCATCAAGGGCGGTTCCTTCCAGGGTGCCGGTGCCGCGATAAAGAACCGTCCACTCGTATTCATTGCCGGGCCGCACCTTGAAGGCCATCGGGTTGACCAATGCGCCCGCCGCGATCCGGACGGTTTTGGACTCAGCGGAATAGGTGGTGTTGCTTCGTGCGATCCATGCCCCTGGGCCGTTCGCAAAATCATGGTCGCCATACGCCCGCGTGGTTGTGCGGGATCCAAAAAATAGCGGTTTATCAAACCCACGCTGGGCATCGAAATCCTCCAGGCTTTGGAGCGACACCTTTTTGCCGAGCGCCGTCGCCGCCAGATCGCCGCCCACCACATTGAAGAGGATGAAGGTCAGCAAAATAACCCCCAGCACGGTGGGAATCATTTGAAGGAGTCGTTTGAGGATATACTTCAGCATGAGACCCTCACCATCACTCCTCCCCCGACATGCTGAGCTTTTTGTCTTTATGCGTTTTGAACCACTGTGTCCGCTCGTCGATGTTCGCCCGCTGGTATTTTTCCATTCCATACGGGAATGCATGGTAGGTGTAGTTTTTTATCCAGCTATGCTTCAGCGCAAAGCTCTGGGACTGGTAGCAAAAGATCCACGGGGCATCCTCGACCACAATGTGCGCCATCTTTTCGTAGAGCGCCGTCCGCTCCGGCGAATCGAGCATGGTCTGGATCTGTTCATAAATCCGGTCGATCTCCGTATTGCGATAGTTTGCATGGTTCGGGCCGGGCGTTACGTTCTTGCTATAGAAGAGCTGGAAAAAGTTTTCCGCGTCGGGATAGTCGGCCACCCAGCCCAGATAGAACATTTGAGCCCGCTTGCGGTTTAGTTTTTCGTGAAATGCGGGCGATGTATTATACTGCACATTCAGCACCACATTAATCCGGTCAAACATGGCCGTGAGCAGCTCCATCATCTGCCGCGTAGTGGGATCGGCCCCGCCCACTTCCATCGTCAGCTTCAACCGGCGGCCGGTCTTTGGATCGATCCCCTCGGGATAGCCCGCCTCGGCGAGCAACCGCATCGCCTTCTCCAGATCAAAGCGGTAGGGCGCGCGCTCTTTCAGCGATCCGCCCAGCGGCTCGGGAACCGGCCCGTTGGCGGGATAGAGGCGGCCATTCATAAACTGGTTCATCTGGTCGAAGTTATACGCGCAGCTCAGTGCTTGCCGGAGTTTGCGGTGGCGACGGTCCACCTCGGGATCGGTACTTGTTCCCAGCACGGCATCTTCCCAGTTAAATCCGATATAGCGTAGTTCCAGCGTCGGGGCAGAGACAATCGAGATTCCGCGCTTTTCAAGCCCTTCATTCAACCCCTCATCCACCGTCATCACGGCATCCCAGTTATCCGGCGAAATTTCCGAAAAGCTGAATTGCCCGGAGAGAAACATCATCCAGGCGGTGGAACCATCGTCGACCACAAACTGCACCACGCGGTCGACAAACGGAATCTGCTCCCCGGCATCCTTGAGCAGGCCCGCCTCGATTTGCTCCGGCGTGCCGTTGGAGGGATAGGTTTCGCTGCGGCCGGTTTCGGCCCACTTGGGGCTGCGAACAAATTCGATGCGCGAGTTGCGCCGCCAGTGCACCAGTTCATAGGGACCGGTGCCTACGGGGTTGCTGACAAAGTGCGGCCCGTAATGCTCCACCGCTTCATGCGCCACGGCAAAGGCATAGTGCATGGTCAACACATTCAGGAGTTGCGGATAGGGCTCGGTCAGGCGAATCTGCAACGTATGGCGATCTAGGGCCTTCAGCCCCTCGATCTCCATGCCGTAGTCGGTGGGCTCGGTGCTTTTGGAAGCCTCGTGAAAGGCATTGATGCCCAGCACCCGTCCATCGAAAATCCAGAAACCCGACGAGATGTTTTTCACGTCGGCGATGCGCTTGAAGGAATAGATGAAATCCTCGGCAACAAGCTCCCTCCCCGTCCCTCCAGAGAAGCAGGAGTCGTCGTGGAAATGAATCCCCTTGCGAATCTTAAAGGTATAAACCAGCCCGTCTGCGGAAACCTCCGGCATCGACTCGGTCAGCAGAGGCACCACCTTGTATGGACGCGCCAGATAGTCGTATTCGACCAATCCTTCGTAGATGCGGGAAATCGCCTTTGAGGAGGAGACATCGCCCGAAAGCGCAGGATCGAGCGCCTTGATCCGGTAGGACCGGGAATACGAAACAATTTCGTCCGCATCGAATTCCGAGCGCTGGGATTCCTCGCTGCACCCCAACAAAAACAGACCGGCCAGCAAAACGACGGGCCAGCCCATGGGAATTCGGTGGATCATCAATTGGAATCTCATCAAGGAGGCGTCTATTCCGATTACATTTCGTCTTGTTGTTCTTCTTCTGC
Organism: Kiritimatiellales bacterium; assembly: GCA_030630445.1. Classification (GTDB taxonomy): domain Bacteria; phylum Verrucomicrobiota; class Kiritimatiellia; order Kiritimatiellales; family Pontiellaceae; genus Pontiella. The sequence goes on from DAOVNC010000134.1 coordinate 5,255, forward strand.
GGCCGGCACTTCGACGGTGCCCATGGTGGGATCCACCAGATCAACCGGGTCGATCGGCTGTCCCTGCATAATCGGTGCTGCGGCCGGTGCTGGAGCCTCATCCATCAGGGTCTTGTCCTTTTGTGCAAACAGCACGCCCAGCACCAACGTATTCGCCATGAAGATGATTCCGAGAACAACCGTCGCCTTGCTCAGCACATTGCCTGCCCGGGCACCAAAGAGCGATTCCCCTGCCCCTGCGCCAAAGGCCATACCGAGCCCTTCGCTTTTCGACTTCTGCAACAGAACGAGGCCGATAAGCAGCAGGCAGCAGATCACTTCAACAACAACCAACAACGCCTTTAGAAAAATCATAATCTATCCTTTTGTTTAATTACATGCCCGCTTTAACGATGCCGAAGAACGATGCGGCATCAAGAGCGGCACCCCCGATCAAACCCCCATCGATATCAGGTTGCGACAACAGTTCCGGCGCATTGTCCGGCTTCATGCTTCCGCCATATTGGATCCGCACGGCGTCGGCCGCTTCCGCGCCGACCATGTCCTTAACGATACCGCGAATGAAGGCGTGCACTTCCTGCGCTTGCGCGGAGGTCGCGGTTTTCCCGGTTCCGATGGCCCAGACCGGCTCGTAGGCAATAACCAGTTCGGTGTAGGCCGCGGCGGGAATGTCTTTCAGTCCTTCGCGAACCTGCACTTCAACGACCGCTTCGGTATTGCCGCCTTCGCGATCCTCGAGTTTTTCACCAACGCACACAATCGGACGCAGGTTTTTCTCGAGGGCCTTCTTGACCTTCTTGTTAATCCAGAAATCGGTTTCCTTGTAGTATTCGCGGCGTTCGCTGTGGCCGAGGATGACGTAGCGCACGAACAGCTCCTTGAGCATGGTGTGTGAGATTTCGCCGGTGTAGGCCCCTTCGTCTTCGGAACTCATGTTTTGCGATCCGACATTGATGAGGGTTTCGGAAACCACGTCGCTAACCGCCTTGATGGCCGTGAACGGAGGACAGAGCACAACATCGACTTCCTTGCATTCCGCGAGATCGAGCTTGATCGCGTTGGCGAGTTCAACCGCTTCCTCGACGGTTTTGTTCATCTTCCAGTTTCCAGCAATAATCTTCTTTCTCATCAAATAACTCCGTTAACGTTGGATCTTGTAGGATAATCCGTTTCCCATTGAAAAATAAGCGGGGAACTTAGCGGAACCGCTCTCGCTAAGCAAAGTCCAAAAACAGAAAAAGGCATGGAAAGATGCCCGGAGATATGGTTCAAAACCGGATGGCGTTCAACATCGCGAGAGCTTCTCCGGTGTTTTTTTCTTCGGTTTGGTCGAACAGGTCGCCGAGCCGGGTGACGGACTGGTTGGATTTCCAGCATTTGAAGGTTTCGAGAGTGATGTCCCGCTTTGCGAAATATTGCCCGACCGGATTGGTTTCCATGTTAAAATCCGGCTCGTGGGTGACCCGTTCGATGAACGCTTCAAAGGGTCCGGCACTGCCATGCACAAAGTTGTCGCGCCCGGGAAATTCCACTTTGTACTTGGCGTATAGCTTCCCACGGAAGCTGCAGGGATCGGCCTTGCCGGCATCGGTTGAACCGAGAATTTTCTTGCGGAAGTCCTTCCACGAAATCGACGAGGGGCCAAACTCGACCACATGGTAGCCGATGCACGTGAGGGGATTATAGAAATTGGACTCCATTGCCGGGTAAAAGGCGTTGATGCCGTAGCTGTTTAGCTCTTCGATCCAAGCCATGATCACACCATTCTGGATCTTTTGGGTCTGCCTGCCGGCAAAACGCTTGTTCCACAGCAAGTACAATTCCTGCGCAGTGATGCCCTTGGTTTCCATCAGCTGCGAATTGCCCACGATGCGTCCAGCTTCAACCTCGGCATCCCAGTTTTTTCCAAAAGCCGATTCAAACTTCGCCTTGCCATCGTCTGTGACGGCTGCATCGCCATACGACGCTTGGCTGTACATTAGGTAGTGTTGCCGGATGACCTCCCGTTCGGCCATTTCGGTGCCTGTGACCTTTTTGCTGTAGATTACTTTGAATCCCTTTTTTTTGAAAAAGGATTGGGTTTGCTGGTCTAAATCGGCAGGTGTGAGCGCAATTCCCAAGTGATGAACAGGTTTCGTAAACACCACTGCTTGATTGATCTTGCAATCCACGAGAAGCCTCCAATATATGAATTGCGATCAACTTACCCTGCTTTTAGAAAGGGATCAAAGCGGAAGATGGAATAATTTCCGAATGGTGAGTTTTCGATGATTTATCGGGATCCGTCCATGGTTTCCGCGAGACGTTCGATTTCTGATTTGTATGAAACATAGCGCGCGATAATTTTCCGGACATATCCCGTAATTTCTTCGCTGCGGCAATAGCCGTATTTCGCCTTGTCGGCATACTCCGGGGTGGACAGCAGGGAGTAGGCATGGTCGACGTTCTCCACCCATAGGTTGGGGTTTCTCCCGAGCTTTTCGGCTAGATCGCGGGCATCGATCAAATGGCCATAGCCGCCGTTGTAGGCGGCCAACCCAAAACAGAGCCGGTTGAACGCATCCACTTCATCGGGGATCCGCTTGCGCTGCTGCCCTAGATATTTAACTCCGGCATCAATATTCTTCGCTGGATCAAGAATCGTTCGTTCGCTCAATCCGAGCTCCCCGGCGGTTGCCGGCATCAGCTGCATGAGGCCACGGGCACCCGCCCACGATTTTGCTTTCGGGTCAAAACGACTTTCCTGATACATCTGGGAGGCAATCAGGCACCAGTGAAAACCATACTTTTCGGCAGCAACCCGTATGAGATCGTCATAGGGGGAAATAACGGACTTTGCCAGCGAATGAACCCCATCCTGAAATTCCCGCACGGTGGATCCCTGATTGAAATATTTCCTGTATAGATAATTATAATTCGAACGACCTGCCTGTTGTTCAAAAAACCGATCCATGGAGGCTTTCAACTCGGGATTGTTCTTTCTTACAACCCACCCATAATTATAGGTAGTCCGGAACATCAAGGCCGAGCGGAGCTTGCGCCCCGAATTGATTTCGATGTCGAGGAAGCCGCTATCAGCCACCGTAAGATCGAACTCCCCCGATTCCACGCGATGCAGGATTTCGCGCGTCTCCATCGTCCCCGGAACCGCTTTCAATTCAAAATCAATACCGCTCTCCTTTTGGAGTTTTTCCATCGAGTCCCAGTAATGGCTTAGCTCCCGGACATGCACCGTCCGCCCGGCCAGGTCGCTGAGCGACTTTAGCTGAGTATCCGATTGGCGGGTCACGACAATTTCATGGAAGTTTCCGTAGGGATGGCAAAACTGCAGTTCTTTTGATTTTCTACGTTCTTCGGAAA
>DAOVNC010000013.1 GCA_030630445.1 Kiritimatiellales bacterium
ACCCATGCCAGCGCTTTCCCAACGTCGATGGCCGGGCACGGGTGCTTCCCGCTCCCCAAGACCTGAAGCCTTTTGGCGAGGGCGATTTCGGCAAAGTAGAGCTTGGGCAGGTAGATTAGATCCTGCCCTTCGAAATTCGCGCGTTGGATGAGCCGCTCGTTTTCGAGGGAGTGGTCGAGCGCGCGTTCGACGATTTTCAGGTCGATGGACAGCAGCTCGGCGGCGCGGGAGAGTAGATCGTTGCGGACGTAGGCGCAATGGCCGTTGGCCGTCAGCTCGCCGAGCACGAATTCCAGCCCGGCGCGGGCGCGCAGATCGGAATCCTTGGCGATGCCGAGCCGCATGGCGATCTGGTCGGCGATGAGGAAGCCGATGCCGCGGATATCGCGCGCGAGGCAATACGGATCGCGCTGGACGAGCTCGATGGCCTTGTCGCCATAGGCCTTGTGGATGCGGAAGGCGCGCGTGGTGCTGACCCCGTGGCTGAACAGAAAGGCCATGATCTGCCGGACGCTCTTCTGCTCGTCCCATGCCAGCTTGATGCGCTCCTTGCGCAGCTTGCCGATCCCCTCGACCTTCAGCAACTTGCCGGAGGAGTTTTCGATGACATCGAAAACGTCGCGCCCGAAGGTTTTCACGAGGCGCGCGGCATACTCCTTGCCGATGCCCTTGATCAGCCCGGAAGCCAAATATTTTTCGATTCCTTCGAGCGTATCGGGCTTGGACATGCGCATCTGTTCGGCCTTGAACTGCGGACCATGGCGAGGGTCGGTAAACCATTCGCCGTCGGCCGCCATCCATTCGCCGGAGTTGATGGTTGGAACGGTTCCGGTGACCGTCACCAGCTCCTTATGGCCGCGCACCTTGACGCGCAACACGCAAAAGCCGTTTTCCTCGTTTCGGAAAACGACCCGTTCAATCTGACCGTCCAACTTTTGCATGCAAAAGAAACCCTAAGTCCCAATCCCTAAATTCTAAACAAAAGCGTCGCAGACCCGAAATTCAATATTCGGCATTCCCTGTTCGCTCTTCGACATTCAATACTTTTTCTCGTATTCGCCATGGCCGAGTTTATTGAGTTTGGAGAAGCCGGCGCTCTTGGCGCGGTCGTCGAAGCCGGAGTCGGAGCCGCCAACGCGCGGGGCGGAAATCTGGCGCTCCACCGTGCTGCCACATTTTGGGCAGGCGGTGCTGGCCGGGGTTTCAATGGGTTCGACCTGTTCGAACCCTTCCTTGCAGTGGGCGCAGGATTTCTTCGGATCAGTAGCTCTATATTCACGAATTGGCATGATGTTTCCCTTCCAATGATTAGGAAAGATGTACCCTTTTCCCCGACGATTGGAAAGCCCGGGGTCGATTCAAAACAGGGATACTGCGGTTACCGTGTGGTTGTAAAGAAGACCGGTGCTTTTTCGCGCACGTCGAAAACCCGTTTCACCTGGCTGGGCAACGCTGCGCTCCTCCCGATGGTTGCGCCCGGGTCGGCGGAATCGAGGGCATAGCAGGGTGCTTCGTCAACATACAGGTGCGGTTCAACATCCAGATCGGCCGGTCGGTTGCGAAACCGAACCAAGGCGAATACATGGTCGTCGGTAAACGCGATATAGGTTTTCACGCCAACGCTTTCGAGCATGGAGCAAAGCAGCAGTGTCTGATCCTCGCAATCCCCGCCCCCGGCAATCAGGGTGGTAATCGGATCCTTGGCATGCTCGACCCCGTCGCCCGGGTCGGAAACATAGTGGATTTCGTTGCTCACGAAACCGAGGATGGCCTTGGTTTTTTTCAATTCGTCGTCTTGGGCATGGGCAACGGTGCGGATGGCGAGGATATTGATCTGCTCGTCGCGGTAGTCGATCCGGGAGAGGTAGCCCATATAGTTTCCGGCCACCAGCACATTGATCACATCCTGAATGGGCCCGATCCGGAAAATAACGTGCCCGCTCTGCCGGACGGCATCCTTGAACCTCATATGCCCCGCGAGCACGTCGTGCCAGTTGTTGATGGTGACGAACAGAAACACCACCACCAGCATCGCCGTGGCCACCTGCACCAGCGCCTTGCGAAAAACCACCAAGGCGGCAAGCAGCCCGCCATAGAGCACGATGGCCGACAAAACGGAATTGCTGATCATGCCTCCGACAAACCGAACCGAGAGCAACACGAGCAACGTAATAAGCAAGCTAAGAAGGTAGGAGCGCAGCGGGTGGATGGAGTTGCCCTGCCCCGGCGCCTCGGTATTGAAAAAGGCCGCCACGAACAAAAAGACCCCGCCCACCGCAACGGTCGCGCCGAGCACGTTCAGCAGCAGCGAATCCCAGTACACGAACATGCAGAGAGCAAAAGCCAGCATGTAGAGCGAAAGGATCACAAAGGATGCGCGTTCGTCGGTCGTCAGCGGGCGCACTTCGCCACGCATCCATTTCGACTTCATGGGCATCGTTGCATCGTCAACGCTGGAGGATTCTTCCGTCATGCTTTGAAGATTAGTAGCGCGGAACCCGCATGGAACGCAAGAGCTATTCAGCCCCGGCTAAGCGCCGAAGCCCGCTCGGCAAAGTCTACACGCAAAACGGGATCTTGAAGAAGCACTTCATCCACGACTGGAACCCCGGGAAAATATTCCATGAAGGCGCGTGCAAAACCCCCGGGAGCCGTTGCGCCATCCTGGTCGCGCACCGAAACAATCTCCACGTTCGACATGCCGCAACTCGGCGACTTGCTCTTGAAAATAAAACCGCACAGGCTTTCCTTTTCCAACGATCGGACGCATCCGTGCACCATGTCCGCATGCGGTCGGTAAGGTCGATTCGGGTCGAATTCGTCACCAAGCGCGGTTGATGCAAATCGCCTTCCAAATGCATCGGCTCGCGCGGCACTCCAAGACCCAGCCCGACCTCGGGACAGACCGGAACCAACTCGAATTCCTGCGAAAGCGCTTCGGTGATATTTGGATCCCGCTTGTGTCGCCCATCATGGCGAACCTCCTCGCCCAGCAGGCAGGCACTGACTCCTATACGGATCTTTCCCATAATTAGTGCCGATTAGTGGGAATTAGTGGTCGAGAAAACCCCAAGCAGCTTGATCTCCCGCTTCAGTTCAAAGCCAAACTTTTCGTGCACCGCCGCAATCATCTTTTCGGTCAGTTCAAAAACATCGCAGGCGGTTGCGCCGGGGTCGGCAATGATAATGTTGGCGTGCTTTTCAAACAGGCGCGCGCCACCCACCCGGAAATCCCTTGCGCCGGCATCTTCGAGAAACCAGCCCGCCGCCTGACGCCGGTCCGCCGCGGAAGTCGGCTCGATATTGCGGAATACGCTGCCCGCGCACGGCATCGCCCGCCAGTCGGGATGCATGGTTCGGCGCAGCTCCATGATGCGCTCGCGCTCTGCCTCCATCGTTTCGATATCTTCCGGCTTCAACTTTAGCACCGCACCGAGCACAACGTCGCCCGTTTGCTTGAGAACCGACGAGCGGTATTCAAAGCCCAGTTCGTCGCCGGAAACCTCGCGCCGCCGCCCGCCTGCATCCAGCAGTTGGACCGATTCGACCACATCGCCGATCTGCCGGCCAAACGCCCCGGCATTCCCGGCAATCGCCCCGCCCACCGTTCCCGGGATTCCGCTACAAAACGAAATATCACCCACGCCGCGCCCGATGGCCAACTGCGCAAGATCGTCCAGCAGCGTATTTCCCGAAACGCGCACGCGGCAGCCCTCGAACTGCACATCCGGAGCACTCTCCGCGCAGTAGCGCAGGACCACCCGGTCCATGCCCGCATCGGACACCAGCAGATTCGAGCCTTGCCCGATCACAAGGAATCCGACCGATGCCGCGTGCAACAGCTTCACCGTTTCGGCCAGCGACTCCGCATCGGGGCAGTCGATCAGCGCCGGGCAGGCACCGCCCAGTTGAAACGTGGTGTAGTCGCGCAATTGCGCATCGGGAACAACGGTCGCACCCGGAGGGAGCTGCTTTAATAGGGTATCATTCATCGTGGTTTCTTCCGCAAAATTCTCGCCATGCTAATCCTCCCTCCGCTAATTTCCAAGTCACCATGACCAAAGAAATCACATCCGCAACCAACCCGTTCATCAAGGAACTGCGCGCCCTCGCCACTTCTAAGAAGGCGCGACAGGAAAGCGGCACCTTCATCATCGAAGGCTGGCGTGGGATCGACACCCTGCTCACGCACGAAAGCCGGCAATACAAACTGGAAACGCTCGTGGTTTCCGACGAACTGAAAAACGACCTGCGCTTGCCCGACAACATCGATACCGTCGTGCTGCCTGATCATCTTTTCGCGAAAATTTCCGACGTTAAAAATGCGCAGGGCATCCTCGGCATCGTGCGCCCCTCCCCCGTCCCGTTCGAATTTTTCCCCGACACCGGGCACTATCTCCTGCTCGACGCCATCCGCGACCCCGGCAACCTCGGCACCCTTATCCGCTCCGCCGTCGGCGCGGGCTACGACGGCGTCTTGCTCTACGGCGACTGCGTCGATCCCTACAACCCGAAGGTCATCCGATCCACCATGGGCACCTTCGCCTTTTGCAACATCTGGCCCATCGCGCGCGGCGACATCGACCGGATGCTCGACACCGGCTACACCCTCTGCGCCACCGCCGGACACGACGGCGACAGCCTCTACGAAACCGACTTCCCGAAAAAAACCATCCTCGCCATCGGCTCCGAAGCCCACGGCCTCTCCGCCGAACTCATGCAGCTCGCCACCCGTAGAATCACCATCCCGCTCGCATCGGCCTGCGAATCGCTCAACGCCGCCATCGCCGGCAGCATCTGCATGTTCCAGATCAAACGGGGCTGACGCACCGAGCGTACGCAATGGAGCAAGATGCTCCATCTACGTTCCGAAACACCGAATCAAAAAAAACGCCCGGATAAAGGGGCGGTTTTTTGCAGGTGGGATCGTCGGTCCCAGCTACAACGTGTTCGACCTTTCTTCCCAAACCCTAAAGGCCGGGCTCGGACTGGTCTTCGATTTCCTTTTCGGCCCTTTTGGGGAGCTTGATTTTTAGGTGGAGGTCGCGGATCTGGTGGTGCTCGACGTTGCCGGGGGCACCCATCAACAGGTCCTGCGCCTTTTGGTTCATCGGGAAGGCGATGACTTCGCGGATATTGGGCTCGTTGGCGAGCATCATGATGATGCGGTCGACGCCGGGGGCGATGCCGGCGTGCGGCGGTGCGCCATACTGGAAGGCGCGCTGCAGGGCCGGGAATTTATCGTCGACGACGGAGCGGTCGTAGCCGGCAATCTCGAAGGCGCGGTACATCAGCTCGGGACTGTGGTTGCGCACGGCGCCGGAGGAGAGTTCGATGCCGTTGCAGACGATATCGTATTGGAAGGCGAGGATTTCGAGCGGGTCTTTTTCCTCGATATCCTTCATGCCGCCTTGGGGCATGGAGAAGGGGTTGTGGGAAAATTCGACCTTGCCGTCTTCGTCGAGCTCGTACATGGGAAAGTCGACGATCCAGCAAAACTTGAAGACGTCGCCGTCAATGAGTTCAAGGCGCTGGCCGAGTTCATCGCGGACAGCGGCGCCGATTTCGCTGGCCCCTTTGAGTTGGTCGGCGATGAAGAACATGACGTCGCCGTCGCCGACCCCGCCGAGTTCCTTGAGCTGGCCGAGGGTTTCGGCGGAGAGGAATTTGGCGATGGGGCTTTGGACTTCGCCATCGATCCAGCGGAGGTAGCCGAGGCCTTTCGCGCCGACGGATTGGGCAAACTTGATCATGTCGTCGAAGAACTTGCGGGACTGCCCGGCGCATCCCTTGGCGGCAATGGTCTTGACGACGCCACCGGAGGCAACGACGCCTGCGAAGGCTTTGAAGTCGCAGTCGCGGAAGAGTTCGGTGGCGTCTTGCATGACGAGCGGGTTGCGCAGGTCGGGTTTATCGGAGCCATATTTTTCCATGGCTTCGCGGAAGGGAATGCGCACGAATGGCGGCTTGTCGACCTGCTTGTCGGAAAACTCGGTGAAAAGCTTGTAGAGGACGTCTTCGTTGACTTCGAAGACATCGTCCTGGGTGGCGAAGGCCATTTCCATGTCGAGCTGGTAGAACTCGCCGGGCGAGCGGTCGGCGCGGGCGTCTTCGTCGCGGAAGCAGGGGGCGATCTGGAAGTAGCGGTCGAAGCCGGAGGTCATGAGCAACTGCTTGAACTGCTGGGGGGCTTGCGGGAGGGCGTAGAACTTGCCGGGGTGGACGCGGCTGGGCACGAGGTAGTCGCGCGCGCCTTCGGGGGAGCTACTGGTGAGGATGGGGGTTTGGATTTCGAGGAATCCGTGGGCGACCATGAGTTCGCGCATCCGGGCAATCACCTTGGAGCGCAGGATCATGTTGTTGTGCAGGCTCTGGCGGCGGAGGTCGAGGAAGCGGTATTCGAGGCGCAGGACTTCGTTGCACTCTTCATCCTTGGCAACCTGGAAGGGAAGGACGGCGGCTTCGCCGAGGATTTCCATCTCTTCGGCGACGACCTCGATCTCGCCGGTGGCGAGCTTGGGGTTGACGGCTTCGGGGAAGCGGGCGACGACCTTGCCGATGAAGCAGATGGTGGTTTCGACGCGCCAGTGCTCGACGCCTTTGTAGAAGGGTTGCGAGGGGTCGATCACGATCTGGGTGAGGCCGTAGTGGTCGCGCAGGTCGATGAAGAGGATTCCGCCGTGGTCGCGGACGCTGTTGATCCAACCGGAAACCTTGACGGTTTGGTCGACGTTTTCTGCTCTGAGTTCGTTGCAATTATGTGTTCTGTAACGGTGCATGTGTTTCTCCTAAATTAATTCATATTGCGTACTGCGTATTTCGTATTGCTTGGCAGAAAAGGAAATACGCACTACGCAATACGCAGTACGTCGTCCAAGCCCATCTCTTCCTGCGAGCCGTCTTCCATATCCTTGACGATGGCCGTTCCCTTGGCGATTTCGTCTTCGCCGCGGATAATGACTTTTTCTGCGCCGGCACGATTGGCCTTGCGCATTTGCGCCTTCATGCTTTTCGCGGCGAGTTCCATACCGCAACGCAGTCCCTTTCCGCGCAGCTCGCGCGCAAGTTGCATATTGGCGGCAAGGGCTTCGTCGCCGAGCGAGACCAGCCATAGCCCACCCTTGGGCGCAAACTGTCCGGCCGTGACGCCGCAGGCTTCGAGCGAGGTGATGACGCGTTCGATGCCCATGGCGAACCCGACGCCGGGAATGGCCTTTTTGCCGAGGGCGATTTCGTAGCGTCCGCCGCCGGCAATGGCATTCTGCGCACCCAGCGCACCGTGGGTGATTTCCCAGACGGTGTGGACATAGTAGTCGAGCCCGCGCACGAGATTGCGGTCGTATTCGACCTCCACGCCCATCTGGCCAAGCGTTTCGATCACGGTGTCCAAATAGTCCTGCGACTCCTGCGTCATGAACGAGCGCATTTCGGGAAGCGTTGCGGCAATGGCCTTGCACTTTTCGTTCTTGCAGTCGATCACGCGAAGGACGTTTTCATCCATCCGGCGCTGGCAGTCGTCGCAAAGGTCGCCGCGATGTTCGTCGAGCAATTGGCGGAGGTTGTCGGAGATGAGTTTTTGGTCTTCCTTGGTGCCGCGGCTGTTGATCTGGATCTTGGATCCGGTCAACCCCCACGCTTCGAGCAGCTGCTGCTGGAGCGCAATGCACTCGGCATCGGCCAAGGGGTTGGGTTCGCCGGTGTCTTCGACGCCGACCTGATGAAACTGACGCTTGCGTCCGGCTTGCGGGCGCTCGCAGCGGAACATGGGGGAGATATAGAAAACGCGGGCGTTCTGGCCTTCCTCGCCCCGGCCCGCCAAATGGCGGATGGTTCCGGCGGTGCCCTCCGGGCGCAACGCGAGTTCGCGGCCGCCGCGGTCTTCGAAGGCATACATCTCCTTCTGCACGACATCGGTGGTGTCGCCGATGGAGCGCTTGAAGATGGAGAGTTTTTCGAGAGAGGGGGTCCGCAGCTCTTCATAGCCGTAGCAGGAGAAAAGCTGGCGGGCCCGTTCTTCAATCATATGCCAAAGATAAATCTCCGGCGCATGGATATCCGACATGCCCTGCAGTGCCTGGAACTCGTTACTGGCCATTGCTTTTAAAATCCTAAATTCTAATTTCTAAATCCTAAACAAATCCCAATCCCAAACTTTCAATGTTCAAAACGATTCGGATTTAGATATTCGGATTTAGAATTTCCGGATCGGGAGAATCCCGGTTCCGGCTTAGCAGCCGGTGATTCTTTCGCGCATGATTTTGCCGGGCTTGAACTTAACCACTTTGCGCGCAGGAATGGTGACCACGTCTTCCGGTTTGTTGGGGTTGCGGCCAATGCGTTGCTTGCGTTCGCGCACTTCGAACACGCCAAAGTTGCGGAATTCGACGGTGTCGCCTTCATCCAAGGCATCAACAATGTAGTCCAGGCTCTTCTGAATCACGGCATAGACATCCTGCTGAATCAGGCCGGTTTCGTCAGCAATGCGCATCACCAAATCTCTCTTAGTCATTTATATATCCCCTTGGGTTTAAGGTGTTTCAACAAGTCGCGCGAGCATGCGCACTAAAATGATCAACGGATAATAGCCAGCCGAATGGAACGGTCAAGCTAATCCTATAGTAATTAGTGGATTAGATGGATTCCTAGGAGGCGAGAAGGTGCAGCGACAGGAAAACCCAAAAAGCAATGAAGCTGAAAATGGCCAGACTTTTATTAAAGAGGTAGAAGTGATCCTTTGGATCGATGACCATTGCCGTCTCCCCAGCCTCGATGTGGCTATGTGGAGACACGAGCACTTCCATGATTTCGCCCTTCGTGGGTGTAAGCAGTCCGGTGGAATCCAGCGCGACACGGATTTCCCCCACCCTTTTGAGGCTGGCATCCATCGCGGCCTTCGTCCGGACTACCGAATCCTTGATCTCGGCGATCTCGTCGTCGGTTGCCCCATTATTCACCGCGTTGCCCAAGGCCTCCTGCGTGAGCGCATACTTGTTCTTCGCCGCGGTGTATTTCTTTTTAGCCGCCTCGAAATCCACCTCCATCTTGGTGCTGCGCAGTTCGGCCAGCAACTGGCCCTCCCCGATGGAATCGCCGACGCCGACATGGACTTTCCCAACCGTTCCGGCGGTTTCAAAGGAAACTTTAACGCTATGCGGGTGCTTTTTCAGGACTTTATCAGACGGATACCACGCATCCTTGACGGCCCAAAGGCATAGAAAAAAGAAAACTCCCGCCAATACGATAAAATCCTTTTGAACCCTGACGTTATACGTTCTTTTTGCCGGCATGCTTTACTCCCATCTTTTCAACATACGAAACGGGAGGCTGACAAAGCTACGGCGGGTTGTCCACCTTCAAATTTATCTAGCTTAGCGTCTAGCCTGCATGCATCGTGCCCAGATGGTTCCAAAAACTGCGGACAGGGGATTGCACACAACGTTTTCGGGGCGAAACTTTCAAATATTGATGCTTTTGTCCGGATATTTTACGCCGGTTGAAAAAAACCCTCCAATAAGTGCTCCAACTCCCATATTCGGCATGCTATCTGCTTTGCCTTATTGAATTGAGATCAATCCGTATTCAGGGAAAAAGCATGCAGCCAAAAGAGACAAATAGACCAGCACAACCCATTGATGACCACATTTTGCATGAGGCACTCACGGCTCTAGGCCGATCAATCAATATTGTTTCAACCTACGGGATCCAGCATCCTGCGTTCAAACAAGCCATCGCGTCCGCCCACGAAGCCATGCAAGAGCTCTTTTCCGACCGGAAGAAAATAAACATCGGCGCCTTCAACGGCGTTATGACCGTGGACGAGGCCTCAATCAGCGCAACCGGAATATTGCTCAAGTCGCTTGAGCGCCGCCTTGTTCGTCTAAGGATCACCGGACTGCGGATCGGCCGCAACATTTCCGAGGAGGAACTCTCCCGCCTCGTTGAACTGCTGGCCTGCAACGAAGCCGAAGATTTCGATGCCGGAATTGGCGCAGCCTCCCTCTCGCACATCTCCTCCGAAAGTACCCGGTATGAAGCGGTCCGCGACGACCAGACGGTCGCCAACAAAGGGGATTTGGTCGACGCTGCCGGAAATGGTGTCCTTGTGCTCGAGGACGACCTCGAAGGCGGTGGCGACGGAGATGGCGGAAGTTCTGTCCATGTCGACCAGATTGTGGCCTTTCTGAAAGGCGATATGGAAAGCGATGAAGGCAATGTGGGTGAAGAACTTTCCGGACTTGCTTCCGATCCCGACCGACTGGGGCAGATGATCATGGAATCCGTCGCTATCCGCCAAACGGCCTCCGAGCTGTCCGGCGAATCGCTTAGCGACGTGGTTCTTGGCTGCCTGCGCCGCACCTTCGACGGATTGCGCAAACAACCCGACTTCCAAGGTTCGGAAGGCATAGCCAACCTGCAAAAGTCCCTCCTGTTGCTGGAAGAAAGCATGCTCGATAAAATGCGCCTTTTGGCTGGCGATGCCGATCCGGAACTGGATCGGCAAATTGTACAGGCCGTCCGCGAAATGGACGAAAAACTCGGATTCGAGCTGGCGGCCACCCAATATGTTGAACACCGTGAAGCCATCGAAGAAAACAAGAGCCAACTCCAGTCCTATGTACAGGCAAACGGCATCGGCGAGGCCGAGGAACTGCTGGCCAACACCGACTTCCCCCCTTCCGACTGGCGCCGCGTTGTGGTCGACAGCCGAGGGGCGGGCAGCGATGCACCCCCCCCCATAGCAGCCGGACTGAGCACTCTGGCCACAGTATTCGAGAAACTCGAAAGCCTGATGAAGTCGGACAAAACCGATGGAAGCCGGATGAAGGCCCTGCTCGGGCAGGCCAGCGACAACCTCGACGATTCACTCGACTCCACCAAGGAAAAGCTTCAGGTTCTCTCGCAGCAACTTGATGACACCGGCACCATCGGAGGTCAAGGGAAGCAAATGTCCCGCAAGGAACTCCTTTCTAGCATCGCCGAAATTTCGCAGGAACTCATGCAACCTCTAACCGCCATCAGCGCATCGCTCGAAATGATGATTGGAGGATACGTCGGGGAGGTTACCCTGGAGCAGCGCAACATGCTTGATATCGCCAACAACAGCGGTGCGCACCTTACTTTCCTGATGAAAGAGCTGATCGCGATTGTCGGCTGCCCGACCAACAAAGGAGTCGACGACCGTTTCCATACGACCAGCGAGGAGGTCGTTCTGCTGGAACAAGAAGAAGGGTAGGTCGCCCTTCCCCCTTCGGCCTCTCCGAAAAATCAGGTTGTTTTCTGGCCGCGGCTCATGACCACCTTGCCGGTGCGCACCAGCTCGATGATGCGGAACTTGGCGATCATTTCCTCAAGCGCGTCGATCTTCGCCGGGCTTCCAACCACCTGGAGAATCATCGACTCCGACGTAAGGTCGACCGTCTTGCAGCCATAGTGCTCGGCAATCTGCAAGGCTTCCGAGCGGCCTTCGCTGTCGACCGCGATTTTAATGAGACCCATCTCCTTCATCACCGACTTGTCGTAGGTGTGGTCGATGCAGTGCAGCACATCGACAAGCTTCACCATCTGCTTGATGATCTGTTCAAGCCCTTCGGGGGCTCCGCTACTGGTGATGGTCATCCGTGAAAAATGGCCGTCGATCGCCGGCGAGACCACCAGCGATTCGATGTTGAATCCGCGGCGGGCAAATACCTGGGCGATGCGTGCGAGCGCACCCGGCTTATTCGCCACATAGACACTCAAGGTATGCATGGCTTTATCTGATTTCGGCATGGCAATCTCCTTCGATTAGGTTGAACCCGTCGGCTTTTCGAGTTTTTTAGTCGGCAGTTCGATGAGCATGTCCCCTATGGGCGCTCCGGCGGGAATCATCGGGAACACGTTGTCCGTCTTCTCGACTTCGCAATTGATCAGGCACGGCCCGTCGTTGTAGTCGAGCGCGTTTTGCAGGACGCGCTTAACGTCGCCGGGACGGCGCAGGTTGAAGCCCTTGATGCCGAACGATTCGGCCAGCTTGACAAAGTCCGGGTTGCCCTCGAGGTCGACACCACTGGTGCGATCCTCGTAGAAAAGCTCCTGCCACTGGCGAACCATGCCGAGATAGTGGTTGTTAAGCACCACAATCTTGATCGGCAGCTTGTGCAGCGCGGCCGTCGCCAGTTCAAAGAAGGTCATCTGGAAGCCGCCGTCGCCAATGAAGCAGATATGGAGATCGTCGGGACGCCCAAATGCCGCGCCAATGCAAGCGGGCAGACCAAAGCCCATCGTACCCGCGCCACCGGAGCTGAGCCAATTGTAGCCGCTATCGGTCTTGTAGAACTGAGCCGCCCACATCTGGTGCTGCCCCACATCGGTCGCCACGCACGCCTTGCCTTCGGAAAGCTTGTAGAACTCGTCGATGACATGCTGCATCTTCAGCCCACCCTGCCGCTTGAACTTCAACGGATACTTTGTCTTATAGCCGTCGAGATGCTTGCGCCAGTCCGTGGTTTCCAACTCCGGGACATGCTTGACCAGCTCGTCAATCGCCGTCTTTGCGTCAGCCACGCAGGTAATCTGCGGCTGGATCATCCTGCCGATCTCGGAGGCATCGATATCAATGTGGATAATCGTCGCGTCCGTGCAGAACTCGTCCGGCTTGCCAAGGATGCGGTCGTCGAAGCGCGAACCAATATTCAGCAACAGGTCGCACTCGCAGATCGCCTTGTTGGCGTAGGCCGTTCCGTGCATGCCCAGCATGCCCAGCGAAAGCTCGTGTGTTTCCGGGAAAACCCCTTTGCCCAGTAGCGTATTCGTTACGGGGATCCGCGCCTTCTCGGCAAAGGCCTTCAGACTGCCGTCCGCCCTGGAAATCAGCGCGCCGTGCCCGGCGAGGATCAATGGGCGCTTCGATTTCGCCAGTGCCTCGGCAATCTCAAGGATCGTGTCGTTGTCAACGGAAGTATCGAGCTTGTAGCCCGGAATATCCATTTCCGCATGGAGGTCGGCGGTGCATGGCCCCGCGCTGATATCCTTCGGGATATCGATCAAAACCGGCCCCGGACGGCCCGTGGTGGAAATATGGAACGCCTCGCGGATAATCCGGGGAAGATCATTGGTTTTCTTAACCAGATAGGAGTGCTTAACCACGGGCATCGTGATGCCAAAGATGTCCGCCTCCTGGAAAGCATCCTTGCCAAGCATCCACGAAACCGACTGCCCGGTGAGGACAATCATCGGAACGGAATCCATATGGGCGGTCATGATGCCCGTCAGCGTATTCGTTGCGCCGGGGCCGCTTGTAACCAGCACCACGGCGGGTTTGCCGGTGGCGCGGGCGTAGCCGTCTGCCATATGGGTAGCACCCTGCTCATGGCGCACCAAAACAAACTTGATCTTGGTTTCCGTCGTAACCATGGCATCAAAAATGGGGATAACCGATCCGCCTGAGTAGCCGAATATATATTCAACTCCTTCGTTTTCCAGACATCGAATAATCGCTTGCCCGCCTTCTATAGGTATATTTGTCATATTTTTTCTCCAAATCTGACAGAACCCTATTTTTACCCATTCAATTTGTCAATATTTTTAACGAAAAAAGAGAAGATGTAAAATATAGGCGTTAATATGGCAATGATTCTGGCTGAAAAATGCCCGCCTTTAGGAAATGTCATCTAATTAAGATTAAAGACTCCTACATCCTTATCCGCTCGCTAAGCAGGAGGATATCCTTGAGTTGCACCTCGTTCTTGGCGGTTGCCCAACGCTTCTCGAATTCGGGATGCTGTACAATATGCGCGATAGCGGCAAGCGCTTTGAGGTGCATGCTGCGCATATCGCGGCTACCGGCAATCACAAAGAACGCCTTCACCGAAGTGTCCGTTTCGAACGATATGCCCTCGCGGCTGCGCACCAGCAAAATCTTAAAGAGCCCATCCCCCTCGACGATAATGTGCGGGATGGCCACGAACGGCGTAACCACGCAACTGCCCTGTGCGGCGCGCTCCGCGAATTTGCTGCGGATTTCCTCTTCCGAAAGCGACAACTCCTGTTCCAACGATTGGGCAATCGCATCGAGCAGGCTCTCCGGCGTGGCACCGGGTTCAAGGTCGATCGCGTCGGCGGTTTTGAGGATTTCATCGAAGGCGTCATGCACCACTTCGTCGCGGTCGTGGATGATTTCGTACAGCTCCTTTTCCAGCGAATCGGTCGAAAGGTTCCGGTTCACGACCCCCTCGGCGAGGTGCAAAAGCGCATAGTCCATATTGGTACGCTTTCGCCCGTAGAAGAAATAGATCAGCAGTCCCAGCACAACCAAACCGAGGCTGATCTCGATGGCTGCCATGCCCATGTCGTAGATCAAAAATGAAAAGCAGGCGATTCCAAACAGGGGCAGCCACGGGCAAAACGGCACGCGAAAGGTTGGGCGATAATTGGTGAGCTTGCTCTTCCGCATCACCAGCACGGCCGCCGCCGAAAGAATGTAGGAGCTGATCACCACCGCCGAGGCGGCCTTTACCAGTTTTTCAATATCGAGCAGCAGCGACGCCAGGATAACCGCACCCGTCAGCACAATCGCCACCGTCGGCGAGCCTTGCTTGTTTACCTTCGCCGTAAACGGTGGCAGCAAGTTGTCGCGACCAAGCGCCAGCGGATAGCGCGAGGCCGACATGATCCCCGCGTTCGCCGTGGTGATGAATGCCAGCACCGCCGCAACCGTAATCGCGATATAGCCGACCGGTCCGGCGAAAATGCGCGCGGTGTCGGCAATCGGCGTGAACGAATCCGCCAGTTCATCCGCCGGAAGAACTCCAACCGTCACCGTCAACAGCAAGGCATAGAGCACCGTGATAGCGACGGTGGCGGCGATGAAGCCGGCCGGAATGTTCCGTCGCGGATTGCGCACTTCCTCGGCAATGGTCGCGGTCTTCAGCAAACCTCCAAAGGAGACAAAGACAAAACCGGCCGTGGAAAAAATCGCCCTGATTCCACCGCCCTCGACAATGAATGGACGGAAGTGCGAAAGCTGAATATTAGGCGCGCCGAGGGCAAAATACCCCCCCATCAGCAGGAGCAGTGAAAACACGAGCACCACTTCGAACTTGGCGGCCGCTTCCGTACCTTTAATGTTGAGAGCAACAAAAAAAAACGTCACCGGAGCCGCGGTGGCAAACAGGGGAACCCGTCCGCCGCTCAAAAGAAACACCACCTCGGCCAGGCCGAAGACTGCAAAAGCCGTTTTGAGCGACAGTGCAAACCAGCTGAGCAATCCCGAAACCGTGCCGACCAGCGGGCCAAGGCTGCGGGTCAGGAAATAGTAGTCGCCGCCCGCCTTGGGCATTGCCGTCGCCAGCTCGATCACGCTGAACACGCCAATGAGAGCCAGCATTCCTGCAATCAAATAGGAAACGACCATCGCCGGGCCGACCAGCGAAAAGGCCAAGCCCGGCAACACGAAAATACCGGAGCTAATCATCGCCCCGGCGGCAATGCAAAAAACATCCGTAAATCCTAATCCCTTTTTCATGGACGGCTATATCCCTTTCTTGTGCTGCACCAGCTGCCCGCAGGCGGCGGCGATGTCCGCGCCGAGCGAGTAGCGCAAGGTTGTATCGAACCCCGCGGCCTTCAGGCGGTCTGCGAAGGCTTTCCTCTCCAACTGCGGCGTACCCCGCAGGTTGCAACCCGCATATTCATTGAACGGAATTATATTGATGTGCGCCGGGATGTCGCGCAAATAGTTCACTAAGGCCTGAAAATCCTCGTCGCCATCGTTGACCCCGGAAAGCATCAGGTATTCGATCATCACCTTTCCGTGGCGAGAGGTTTCGAGCAGCGACTCGCGCAGCATATCGAGCGTATATTTCCGCGCCTGCGGCATCAGTTTTTCGCGCACCTCCTGCCGCGCGCTGTGTAGGCTGAGCGCCAGCTGCACATCCGGATGTTTCTCTGAAAAGCGTTCCATCGCATGCGGAATACCAACCGTCGAAACCATCAGTCGTGAACCCGCATAGTTAAAGAAGGGCGCGGCGCGCAGAAAGTCCAAGGATTGGAAAAGGGGTTCGAGGTTCAGCAACGGCTCACCCATTCCCATGAAAACCACGTTGCGGATCGACCGCCCCTCCGGTTTCACGATCCGGCTGGCCTGCGTCACTTGATCGAGAATCTCGTCGGCGGTCAGGTTGCGCGTAAAACCCATCTTGCCGGTTGCGCAAAAACTGCAAGAACACGCGCAGCCTACCTGCGAGGAAATGCACAGCGACGTCCGGCCCGTCGCAGGCCGCAGGACAACGCTCTCTATAAGGTGCCCGTCGGTGGTTTTGAAAACCAACTTGCTCGCGCCGTCGATTTCCGAATCGTGTCGCTCCGTAAATTCCAACACCTGGAAGTCGATGTTGCGGGCAAATTCACCCCGGGCATCCTCCGGCAATTCGGCCAAGGCCCCGGCCCGGCCCAGCGCATTCTTGAAAAGCGCGTTGCGGAATAGCTTTATCCGGTGCGGTTGCACCGCATTGCGGATGCGTAGCGCCTCGATGGCATCGGTGTCGTAGATGGAAACCATGAAGAAGTTATAAAAGAAAAGGCCGGCAAATGCCGACCTTTTATTCGTGGAAGCGCCCGTCGGCTATTTAATCATTTTCTTGGTGGTTTTGATCAACGCCTTCCAGAGGTCCTCTCCGGTCGTTGCGGCAAGCAAGGCCTCGCTCGCTTCCTTTTCGCGGAAGATGCGCGAGAGCCCGGAGATCAGCTTTAGATAAAACGCACTTGTCGCGGTCGGAATCATCATGAAGAAAAAGATTCGCGTGAGCGTTCGGCCCGGCCCGCCAAATTTGATGCCTTTCTTGTGAATGCCCACCACTAGGGTCAATCCGCCACCTTCGACCCCGCGAACGTGCGGGAACGCGATACTGTTGTCTACCGCCGTGCTCACGATGGCTTCGCGCTGAAGCGCGAGGTCGAGCAAATGCTCGCCGTCTTCCACAAAGCCCTCGTCGGCCATGCGGGTGCAGATCTCGCCCAGCACCTCTTCGGGGGTGGTGCCCTTGAGCGAAACCATCATCAGCTCCGGCGCAGTAAAACGGCCAATACCGGTTTTGCGGGCCTCGCCATAGACCCGGTTGGTCCGTTCGCGCTCGACGAGCTGTTCCGGATAATAGAGGAAGCGGGCGCAGTTGGGGCAGCGCTGCATCTGATCGGCCTTGTGCACGCTTTGCACCATGCTTTTGGTGAGGGCCATTCCGCAGCCCGCACAGATTCCGTTGGCCACCGGAACAATCGCTTCCGGGTGCTTTTGCAGTAAGCGGTTGAAGTGCGCCTTCACCTGCTGCGGCAAATCGGAGCCCAAGGCCACAATCGACTTCTCAAGCTCCTCGAGCCGGGCCTTCGGCATCGAAGCCTTTTTCTGCATGTCCGCCACGACCAGTTCCTGAAGCTGAATGAGTTGGTTGATCAGTTTATGAGTTGTTGTCATTTAATTAGGTTCCCCGCGTTTACCAAAGTGAGGACGGAGGATAACACGTATTGAAAATATGGAAAGCGCAACGCGTATAATTTAGTTGCCCGAAAAAACCCGGTCACGAGCCGGTTAGCGGTCCAGTTTTTGCTTGAGCATCTGCATGACGGCACCGGGGTTGGCCTTGCCCCGGCTAGCCTTCATCACCTGTCCCATCAGGAAATTGATGGATGCGGCGTTGCCCGCCTTGTATTCCTCGACGGGCTTCGGGTTGCCGGCAATGGCCTCGTCGGCCCAGCCTTCGAGCGCGGAGTCGTCGGAAACCTGCGCCAAACCTTTTTCCTCGACGATCTGCTTCGGTTCGCCGCCATCGTTGAAAATAGTTTCGAAGACCTGTTTTCCCGCGCCGGTACTGATGGTCTTGGCATCGATGAGCGCAATGATTTCCGCCAGCTTTTCGGGTGCCACCTTCGACTCGGAAATGGCGACATCCTGTTCGGAAAGCAAGCGCATCATTTCGCCCATGACAAAGTTGGAGACCGCTTTGGCATTTTGGGTATGCTGCATGGCCAGCTCGAACCAGTCGGATGTGGCCTTGTCGGCAGTCAGCACGCCGGCATCGTATTCGGGAAGGCCCAGTTTTTCCACATACCGCTCGCGTCGCTGCGCGGGAAGTTCTGGCAGCTCGGAACGCCATTGCTCGACCTGCTCGGCGGAAATCTTGACCGGCATGAGGTCGGGTTCGGGAAAATAGCGGTATTCATAGGCTTCTTCTTTAGTGCGCTGAACAAATGTCTTTTTGTTTTTTGAGTCATAGCCACGGGTTTCTTGTGATATTTGTTTTCCTTGATTAAGTAGCTTTTGTTGACGGTTAATTTCATAATTAATGGCGTCTTTCAGGAATTTAAAAGAAT
>DAOVNC010000028.1 GCA_030630445.1 Kiritimatiellales bacterium
AGGAAAGCCGGTAGTGGTCGGCTCGCCGCCCGACCAACGCGGCGTGGTGGCGGCCGCCTCGTACGAGGCGCGCAAGTTTGGCATCCATTCCGCCATGCCTTCGCGCACAGCCTACCAAAAATGCCCGGAGGCTGTTTTCGTGCGCGGCAACATGGCGCGCTACAAGGAGGTTTCGCGCGAAATCATGCGCATTTTCGAGTCCTACACCCCGCTCGTACAACCCCTCTCCATCGACGAGGCCTTCCTCGATGTTACCGGATCGCAGCGGCTCTTCGGCGATGGGAAAACCATCGCCGAAAGGATCCGGTGCGACATTCGCGAACAAACCGGCCTCACGGCCTCCGTCGGCGTTGCGCCCAACCCATTCCTCGCCAAACTCGCCTCCGACATGAACAAGCCCGACGGCATCACCATCGTCCCCACCGAACCGGAAGCCATCAAGCGCTTCCTCGCCCCTCTGCCCATCGGCCGCATGTGGGGCGTCGGGAAAGTGACGCAAAAGTCGATGCTCTCGCTCGGGATTTCCACCATCGGGAAACTGCAGGAGTGCGACGTCCAAATCCTGGAACGTGCCATTGGAAAACGCGCGGCGGACGGGTTCCGCCGCCTCGCGCACGGCATCGACGACCGCGACATCGCCCGCGACACCAAAGACAAAAGCATCTCCAACGAAACCACCTTCAAGGAAGATGCCACCGACCGCGACCAAATCGAAGCCACCTACAAACGACTGATCGATCAAGTGGGCGGGCGCATCCGCAAGGCGGGGTTCTTCGCCACCACCGTGCATCTCAAAATCCGCTGGGCCGACTTTTCCACCATCACCCGCCAAACCAAGCTCGCCATTCCCTGCTGCGACGACATTACCCTGCGCGAAACCGGCATGGCCTTGCTCGGCCAACACCTGTGCAACCGCCCCGTCCGCCTCATCGGTTTCGGCGTCAGCGGCCTCGTCGAGACCAATCAACCGCAAACCGACCAGCTCGATCTCTTTGCTCGCCCCGACACCACCCTCCACGAAAAGCGCAACCGCCTCAGCCGTGCCGCCGACACCATCAAACAAAAGTATGGAGACCAAAGCATCCAACGCGGATCAACCCTTGAGCAATAGGGCGGCAAAGTCCATAATAGTTGGCTTATGAAGGATAACAACCAAGCGAAACAACGGATCGAGGAACTCCGCGCGGAGATCGAGCGGCATGATAAGCTCTACTATGTTTTTTCCGATCCAGAAATCAGCGACCGCGAATACGACGAGCTGTTCCACTCACTGGAAAAATTAGAACAACAGTTTCCAGAGTTTATGGATTCGACATCTCCAACTCAGAGAGTCGGGGAGTCTATTAAAAGTTTCGACAGCTACTCTCATCGAAAGCCTATGCTGAGCCTTTCGAACACATACTCAAAAGAAGATCTAGCCGAGTTTGATCGTCGCATCCACAAACTGATTCCAGATGAGCCTTTCGAATATATTCTTGAACCGAAAATTGATGGGACTTCGGTCTCACTCCGCTATGAAAACGGCCTACTAGTGCAAGCTCTGACTCGCGGAAAAGATAATATTGGTGATGATGTGACAGCTAATATTCGCACCATTAACTCAATTCCATTGCATCTTTCCGATATGGTGCCACCTGCGGTACTTGAAGTTCGAGGCGAAGTCTATATGGACTTATACGGATTTGCTCAGCTAAATGAGCAGCGGCAGGAATCCGGACAGGAACCATTTGCCAACCCGCGTAACGCCAGTTCTGGCTCGCTCAAATTACTGACTCCACGAGAAGCGGCTAAACGGCCGCTTGATGCAGTTTTTTATGCTTCCGGTGAGTTTGATGGAATATCCTTCGACACACATGAACAAATGCTTCAATCCTTCAAGAACTTCGGATTTCGCATTGTACCACATTTCTGGCACTGCAAGAACATTGATGAAGTTCAGCAAAAGTTAGATGAACTAGAAAATATGCGTCACAAGTTTCCGTTTGAGATGGACGGCGGCGTAATCAAGGTGAATGAGCGGCGGTTCTACGAAGCCCTCGGCTACACAGGCAGAAACCCACGCTGGGCGGTGGCCTATAAATATGAGCCGGAACAGGCTGAAACCACGTTGCACGCCATTTCGATCCAAGTGGGACGCACCGGTGTGCTGACGCCAGTCGCAGAGCTGGAACCCGTGCAGCTGGCTGGCACCACCGTCAAACGTGCGACGCTACACAACGAGGATGAGATCCGGCGAAAGGATATCAAAATCGGTGACCGTGTCATCATCGAAAAAGCTGGCGAAATTATTCCAGCAGTCGTGAAAGTTGTCAGCGAAAAACGCACTGGCTTAGAAACCGACTTTTCTATGCCAACAAGCTGTCCTGACTGCGGCGGGAACGTTATTCAGCATGAGGACGAAGTGGCCTGGCGATGTATAAACAACCTTCTCTGTCCTTCACAGGTCAAAGCGGGAATCACTCACTTTGCTTCACGCGAGGCAATGCATATCAACGGTCTGGGCGAGTCACTTGTCGTCCAACTCGTCGACAGCGGCTTGGTGAAAAATCCGGCAGAGCTCTACACCCTGAAAAAAGTGGAGGTGCTTGGGCTCGAACGCATGGGCGAAAAGTCAGCCGAAAACCTTATCGAAGGCATCGGACAGAGCAAGCAACGCCCGTTCGAAAAGGTATTGTTCGGCCTTGGAATCCGACACGTCGGGAAGGGAGCGGCCACGATTCTGGCCAACGAGTTCAAGAACATCGATGCGCTCATGGCCGCCGATGTTCAAAAACTGGAAACCATCCGCGATATTGGCCCCATTGTTGGGAAGTCGGTCGTCGGGTATTTCCAATCGCTGGAAACCCGTGCCGTGATTGACCAGTTGCGGGTGGCGGAAGTCAACTTTGAGCAGGCGGAAACCGGCGGGAGCAGTGAACTGGAAGGGCTGACCTTTGTACTGACCGGTTCGCTCGAAACCATGACGCGCGATGAGGGCGGAGACAAGATCCGCGCGCGCGGCGGGAAGGTGAGTTCGAGCATATCGAAAAAGACGAGCTATCTGGTGGCGGGCGAAAGCGCTGGCTCGAAACTGGCCAAGGCCGAGGCGCTGGGCGTGACGGTTTTGAACGAGGAGCAGTTTGTCGCCCTGCTCGGGTCGGATGAAAAACTCGAAGACCAAAAGGCGGGGCAGATGGGGTTTGGGTTTTAGAACCAATCGGAGGAAAAGCAATGATACTGGATACACTGAAGAATGCGGCGAAGTATGCGGGGCTTAAGATGGGAATTTCGGAGGCGTTTGGTTTTCTCGACCAGCCGGGTCTGGCGGAGCTGCCGGACGGAAAGCATGAGATCCTTGGCGACCGCGTCTTTGCGATGGTCGCCCATGGCGATGGGCGCAACGTTTCCGACGGAGAGCTGGAAGGCCACCGCAAATATATCGATATCCAGTATGTGATCAGCGGCGACGAGTCGATAGGCTGGGCACCGCGCGAAGGGTTGGTTAGCTCAACCGAATACAATGCGGAGAATGATATTGAATTCTTCGAGGGAAAGCCGGACAGCGTTGTGCGCGTGCCGGCCGGGTCGTTTGCCGTGTTCCTGCCCACCGATGCCCATCTTCCTCTCATTGGAGACGGCCCAATCCACAAGGTGGTGGTGAAGGTGGCCGTGGGCTGAAACTTGAAATATGAAACCGGAAACTTGAATCGATCTTCAGGTTTCCGTTAGAAGGTATGCCCGATTTGGAAGTTGAAGCGGCCCTTGCCATCTTGCCATTTCTCGTCGTAGGTGATCGGCCAGGCATAGTCGAGGTGCAGCGGGAAGCCGGGCAGGTCGAGCCGGATGCCAATGCCCCAGTTGTCGTTGTAGAGGGACGAGTCAAAGTCGAGCACGTCGCTGTTCACTACCCCCCAGTCGTAGAACATGGCACCCCGTACCTTGCTCCAGATCGGGACGGTGTATTCGAGCGTGGCATAGGCCGAGCTATTTCCGCCTCTAGGCTCGCCAGTGATATCCTTCGGCCCCACATCGCGGTATTCAAAGCCACGCAGCGTGTTGGGTCCGCCAAGGAACAGGCGGTCGAAGATCGGGACAAACTCGCTGTCGCCGAAATAGTCCACCGTTTCCACTTGGCCTCGAAGGTTGAGGACGGTTCCGCCAAAGAGCGCCCAATATTGGCCTGAACGAATTTTTGCGCCATAGATATCGGTTTCGGCACCAAGCGGGCCGCCGGCAAAATAGGGGGTAATCGTGGTCTTGTTCCCTCGGGAGGGATTGAAGAATCGATCGCGGGTATCGCGCGACCACGTAAAGTTCACGCCGCTCTTCAACCGCTTTCCTTCCTCGGCCTTGATCGCAGGCGAGGCCGTGTCCTGCACGTCGAACACTTCGAACTGCTCCAGCGTGTAGGCCACCGTCCCGCGCGTAAAACGCGAGAGCGGCTTCCCTAGCGAAAAGCGCATTCCATTGTTTTTCTGGTCGTATTCGTCACTGAAATAGCGGGCTTCACGGTGGAAGAGGTCGACCCCGAGGGAAAGCTTGCGGTCGAGGAACCAGGGTTCAACGAACGAGATATCGACGTCGTTGCGCTCCGATCCAAGCTGCAAACGGATCTTGAACTTTTGCCCGGCCCCGATAGGGGGCCATGTCTTGTAGTTAAAGTTTCCCTGCGACAGCTCGACATAGCCCACCAGGGAGTCGATGCTGGAGAAACCAACCCCTGCCGAGAACTGGCCGGTTGGTTTTTCCTTTACCTGCACGTTGAGATCGTACTTATCACCCTCCCCGGTCGGCTCCGGAGTGGTGGTGACGACTTCGAAATAGTTCAGGTTTCGCAAGCGGTTTTCCGAGGTCTGGACGCGGCTGCGATTATATTTTTCGCCGGGATAGGCGACCATCTCACGGCGAATGACCTTGTCCTGTGTGCGCTCGTTGCCCGCAATATTCACCTTGTTGATGTAGCCAATGGAACCTTCCACAATCTCATAGCGGATATCCACTCTTCCGGTTTCCGCATTGGCATCGTAGACCGGGCGGACACTGGTGCGGATGTAGCCGCGGTTTCCATAGAAGGCACGAATGCTTTCGCTCCCGGACTCGGCATCCTTGAGAGCGGCCACATCACCCGTGCCTAAGCGGATGCCGCGCCGTATCTCCTGGGCTTCAAAGCTTTCCATGCCGGCCACGGTGACGTCCCCCACGACATACTGCTGCCCTTCATTGATCGAAAGCACCAACCGAGCCTTCTTCGGGTTTGAATCGTCGAGTACCGGATCGGATACGTCCACGTCCAGAAAACCTTCGTTCATGTAGAGCGACTTGATGGCAAAAACATCCATATCGACGTTTTCGGGCTTGTACTTTCCTGCACCGGTAATAAAGGAGAGAAACCATTTTTGTTTCTGCTGCATGACCTTCCGCAGGATCTTATCGTCGACGAGTTCATTCCCCTCGAAGGCAATCTTCTTGATCCCCAGCTTTCGCCCTTCCTTGATCTTGAAGGTGACGTCCACGACACCGAGTTCCGCGTTGGCCTTGGTGGTCCATTTGACCGTGGCATCGGGATACCAGAAGTCGCGGTAGGCTTCCTTGATCTTGAAGGCGGATTGGGCGAATGCGGAATCGTCCGCAAACTGGCCAATCACCAGCTCGGACTTTTTGCGCACCTTTTTGTTGCGCATCTTCTTTGCCCCGACAATCTCAAGGCGGCGAAGCTTTTGCTTGGCCACCACGGTATAGACCAGCACCACGCCATCGGGATCCACATCCATGCGGGCATTGACGTATGAGTAGCGACCGGATTCGCGCATGCGATTCACATCCACGGCAATCGAGGAAAGGATGGTGTCGCGGTCGGACACCTGCTCCCCCACCTTGAACGAGGTAAAGGCGGACACCGAACTCATGTCGTACGACTCGCCCACCTGGTTGACGATGCGGATGCCCTTGATGGTCTCGGCCGGAGCCGATAAGCCAATTAGTGCTGCGAAGAGAATGAGGGCTGCTTTATTCATGGAACCAATCAAGGGGTTGAGAAATTAATAATCGGAAGGAGCATGATCGTCATCGCGCGGATCACGGTCTTCAAAACGGGTGTATTCCTTGATAAAGCTCATATCCACGCCGCCGGTTTCGCCGTGGCGGAACTTGGCCACATCGACCACGGCACGGTTGTCCTGGTCGCGTTCGTCGCCATGTTTGTAGTAGCTGGAGCGGTAGAGTAGCAGCACCACGTCGGCATCCTGCTCGATGGCACCCGAGTCGCGCAGGTCGGAAAGTTTTGGAATATTGTCGCCGCGGCCTTCCGTGGCACGGCTAAGCTGACTGAGCACCATGACCGGCACCTTCAGCTCCTTGGCCATGGCCTTGATGGCGCCGGAGATGGCCATGGTTTCGCGTTGCCGTCCATCCTTGGCAAACTTGGTGTAGTTCATGAGCTGAAGATAGTCGATGATGATCAGCTCAACACCATAGCGGCTCTTCATGCGGCGCGCGCGGGAGCGCAGCTCGACGGCCTCCAGACCGGGCGTGTCATCGATGTAGATCTGGGCCTTTCTCAAGCGATCCATCGCCTCGGTCAGGCGCATGTGGTTTTCCTTGGTCAGGTTGTGATGCGCGGCCTGCATGGAGACGCGGGCATTGGAAAAAAGCATGCGGCGCACCAACTGCTCGCGCGACATTTCCAGACTGAAGATTCCCACGGAGACGGGGGTTTTGGCCAGTAGGCCGAGGGCCGCGTTTTCGGCAATGTTCATGGCGAGCGAGGTCTTGCCCATGGCGGGGCGGGCGGCGAGCACGATCATATCGGTCTTGGCCAGTCCACGCAGGCGGTTGTTCAAGCCTTTGTATCCGGTGGTGCCTCCATGGTCGATATCATTGGGGTCCTTTTGGATCTCGGCGAAAGCCTCATCAAGCGAGTCTTTCCATTTGGGCAACTTCTCGCCGCCATGGCTACCGAGTTCGAAAAGCGATTCCTCGGCATGGCTGACAAGCAAGGCGGCCGTATCTTCACCCTTGTAGGCGGAGTCGGTGACTTCGTTGGAATGTTCGATCAGGCGGCGATAGAGGTTTTTTTCCTGCACGATATCGCAGTAGAATTCGACGTGTGCGGGAACCAGCGTGCTATCCTGAAGTTGGACTAGATAGTCGTAGCCCCCCACTTTTTCAAGGGCGTTGTGGGTCTTGAGCCACTCGGCAATGGTGATGGCATCCATGGCCTTGTTGGCCTGGCTCATCTCCACCATTTGCTCAAAAAGCGCCTGATGGCGGCGATCATAGAACGAATCGCTGCCCAGGCGCTTTGCGAGGCATTTATCAATGGCATTGGCCGGATCAAGCAGGATGGATCCGAGAACCCCGCGCTCGGCTTCCTCGCTGTGCGGGGGTATCCGAAGTCCCGACCCTAGACCCTCTGGAATCATTTCTCTTCTACGATCCAGACCTTGAGCATACCGGTTACTTCCGCATGCAGCTTGATGGAAACATCAAACACACCCAGCTCATGCAACGGGGTGGCCAAAACAACCTTGGTGCGGTCGATCTCCAGCCCCTGCTCCTTGACTTTCTCGAGAATTTGCGGAATGCCGACGGAGCCGAACATCTTGCCGTTTTCGCCCACCTTGGCGGCGATCGTGCATTCGATTCCCTCGATCTTCTTGGCCAGCTCTTCGGCGGCGCCTTTTTCCTTTTCCAGCTGGGCGAGGCGCTCGGTGCGCTTCTTCTCGATCTGGCGCTTCTTCCCTTCGGTCACCTCGGAGGCGATCCCTTTCGGGAAAAGAAAGTTGCGGGCATAGCCATCGGCGACTTTCACGATATCGCCTTCGATTCCCAGACCTTCCACTTGATCCATCAACAAGACTTCAATAGCCATAATTCGTTCCCTCCTGCTTAGCGGATGAGACCCACAACCCGCGCACGGCGGATGGCACGTTTGATCTGGCGTTGTTGCTGGGCATTGGTGCCCAACAGGCGACGGCTCAGAATCTTGCCCCGGTCGGTCATGAACTTCTTGAGAAGCTCCGCATCTTTATAATCGATTTTATCGACCCCCTTAAGAAGCTCGGGATCGCGTTTGTATTCATCTCTTTTATCTCTACGACGCATAACTTATATCCTTTCTCTAAAACGGCACATCATCGTCATCGGCGGTTTCCGGAGCCGGAGCGGGCGTACTCGGTACCTGCGGGGCGGATGCAGAGGCGGGTGCCGCCGCATATTCCGTTCCCTTGCCCGGGCTTCCCAGAAACTGCACACGGTCGGCGCGTACACGCAGTTTGCTGCGCTTTTCGCCCTGCTGGTTTTCCCACTGGTCCAACTGCAAGCGGCCTTCCACAAAAACCGGGGATCCCTTGTGCAGGTATTCGGAGGCCGTTTCGGCCTGCCTGCCCCACACCACCACATCCACAAAACAGACCTGTTCAACGGTCTCGCCCGCCTTGTTTTTGAAGGTTTCGTTCACGGCCAATCCCAGATCGGCAACCGCCGCTCCAGAGGGCGTATACCGGATTTCCGGATTGCGCGTCAGATTCCCTATTAACAAGACCCGGTTGTAGCTGGCCATTCTAAGCCTCCTGTGCGACTTCCGGTGCGGGGGTGGTTTCCGATGCCAAAACAAACTGGGAGCGGAACACGTTGGTGGAAAGCGTCAGGCGCTTTTTGAACGCATCGATCCGCGTTCCTTCCAGTTTGAACATCAGCACCGCGTAAAGACCGGCCTTCTGCTTTTTCAGCGGACGCGCAAAATTCTTCTTGCCCATGCGGGTGGTGCTTTCAAGCGTGCCGCCCAGCTTTTCGAGTTCTTCCTTCACGCGAGCAATCGCTTGGTCGAGGCCTTCCTCGTCCAACGTCTCCGGAAAGATGAACAATCCTTCGTACAATGTATTCAATGTATTTCTCCGTTACTTATCCTGTCTTCGACCGGTTGAACTCGTTCATCGTCCGCTCGGTTCCGATGGAAAAGATGCTTTCTACCGCATCGGCGGCACGTTCGACAACCTTTTCCAGTCCTAAACTCTCTTCGTCGGCGAAGCTACCCAGCACAAACCCAATCATGTCCGCGCCCTCCGGCTTCGGCCCAATCCCCACCCGTACGCGGGGAAACGCCTTCGTCTGCAACCACTCCAGCACTGATTTCATGCCGTTATGGCTTCCTCCCGTGCCTTTGGCCCGCACCCGGACACCGCCGAGTTCCAGCTCAACATCGTCGTAGACCACCACCGTATCGACCGGGTCGACACGCCATTTTTTCATCGCGCCCCAAACCGCGCGGCCGCTGCGGTTCATGTAGGTGGTCGGTTCAACCAAGCGAACCTCGCAGTCCCCAATGCGGCACATTGCCTGCCGCGCCGGGAACCAGAACATCTTCCGGAACTCGACGCCTTTCCGGCGGGCAATCTCCTCCACCACCATGAATCCAACATTGTGGCGGGAGCGGGCGTACTCCTTCCCGGGATTCCCTAGTCCAACGACCAGCTTCAAGCGCCTTCCTCCCGGAACAAAAACCAATTACCCGGCTTCTTCTTCGTCGGCTTTCTTCTCGGAGATCACTTCCGGTTCGCCACTCGCGGCCTCTTCGGAAATTTCCTCTTCCTCTTCCTCTTCCACGCGTGGCTCGGCGACAGAGACGACGATCGCGTCCGGGTCGGCCAGCAACTTGAGCTTGGCACCCAGCTTGATGTCGGAAGCGTGAAGAATATTCCCGATTTCCATTTCGGACACATCGATCTCGATCGATTCGACCAAATCGCCCGGAAGACACTCGATGGCAAGGGTGTGCATCACG
Source organism: Kiritimatiellales bacterium (assembly GCA_030630445.1). Lineage (GTDB taxonomy): Bacteria > Verrucomicrobiota > Kiritimatiellia > Kiritimatiellales > Pontiellaceae > Pontiella. Next base: position 9,761 of record DAOVNC010000028.1, read on the forward strand.
AGATCCAAGGTTCCGCCCGCTTTCACGCCAGCCGCTTCGCCAACGGTTTCCAGCTGAATATCAACCTGGATCGGCTTGTCGGCCGCGACCTTCAGCAGGTCGACGTGCAGGAGGTCGCTCGTCACGGGATGGTGCTGAACATCCTTGACCAGTGCAGTAACAGCGCCTTCGCCGTCAACCGCAACCTCTACCAGCATGGTTTCGCTGGCATGGTGGTGCAGCACTTGCTCAAATTCGTGCGTATCCAGCAGGATGGCCGTGGCTTCTTCGCCATCGCCATAAATCACACCCGGGAGGGTGCCTGCCCGCCGCAGTCGGCGCGAATGGGCCGATCCCTGCAGGTCTCTCTTCTTTGCAATCAGTTTAGTGTCTTCCATGGGTTCTCTCCTAATTATCTATATCCTGAATAACGAGCTGACCGACTGGTCGTTGTGGATGCGGCAGATGGCTTCCGCCAAGGTGTCTGCCACCGACAACACCGTTACGCTGAAGTCTTCCCACTTGCGTTGCGGAACACTATCGGTTGTCACCAGCTCATCGATCGGCGAATTCTTCAACCGTTCAATGCCTTTTTCCGTCAGCAGCGAGTGGCTCACTGCTGCGCGGACCGATTTTGCGCCTGCCTTTTTCAAAAGCCCGGCGGCAGCCGTCAGCGTGCCAGCCGTCGAAGTCATGTCGTCGACGAGCGACGTATTGCAACCCTCGACATCCCCGACGAGATGGTTGGCCACCACGTCCGTGGCACTCTTGCGTTGCTTGCCCACCACCGCAATGCCGGCGTCCAGCAACGTGGCATAGGCATCGGCCATCTTCATTCCGCCCGTATCCGGCGAAACGACTACCAGGTTGTTTAGTTCTTGGCTGCGCAAGTATTTCACAATCACGGGGGCGGCATAGAGATGGTCCATGGGAATGTCAAAAAACCCTTGGATTTGCTGGGCGTGCAGATCCATGCACAACACGCGGTTGGCCCCGGCGGCAACCAGAAGATTGGCCACCAGTTTCGCCGTAATCGGCACGCGCGGCTGGTCTTTGCGATCTTGTCGCGCATAGGCATAGTAGGGAAGAGCCGCCGTAGTTCGCTTCGCCGATGCGCGGTTTGCGGCATCGATCATAATCAGCAATTCCATCAAGCATTCGTTCGGGTCCACCGAAACCGACTGCACGATAAAGAGGTCCTCGCCACGCACGTTCTCCCGCAGCTTGACGAAAATCTCGCCATCCGGGAAACGCGTAATGTCCACCGCACACAACTCCACCCCGGCGGCCAGCGCAATGCGTTCCGCCAAATCCCGATGTCCTGTTCCTGATAAAATCTTCATCGCACTACTTATTCAAGTGGTTGCCCGACCAGGGTTCGAACCTGGACCCTATGAGTCAAAGTCACATGTGCTTCCATTACACTATCGGGCAAACAAAACCGCCCAATGGCAAGCTGCTCCTTAAAGTCAAGCCCCCATCGGTTTACAAAAGAGCGAGAGACCATAGGAAGGCGGCACAGGGAAGTCAAGCCGTCAAATGGAAGATTAATAGGGATTTAGCGAAAACAGGTAATGCGCCCCCAACAAGGCCAGCGCCACCCCGATCTCAATGAACGCAATCCGCTGGATATTCAACCCGCCGGCCAACTTTTTCCACTTCTCCAGAAACAGCAAAGCCAGCGACCCATCCACCAGAAAAACAATGCCCGCCCAAAACAAGATGGAGATGAATAGGTTCATAATGCGTGACGAGTGAAACGCGAGGCGTGAACTGTTTCCAAATCACTCCCCCTAGGGGCCGGTTTGAAGCAACCCCGGTCTGGCAGACACTCGGGTTGCGGTTTTTTCATTTCTTTTTCGTACATGAGCGGGGCCTTGTAGTTCACAAGCTAGAATGCCGGCGCGGCCAGCTACCTGCCTTGGATCCGGACGTCGTAGCAGTACAGGTTCGTGTCGTATCTGAGATACAGTCGACCGCCGATGACGACCGGATGCGCCCAGCTGGAGCCGCTACCTTGAACGTCGAAACTACCTCTCATCTCCATGCCATCCGGCGAACAAGTTGCCAAGCCTGCGGTTCCGCCGCGTTCGCCGAAAAGATAGAGCATCCCGTCGGCAAAACAGACAGAGCCCTTGCGGACGCCCCTTTCCTTCCACATCTTCCGGCCGGACTTGAGGTCCAGGCAGGTCCAGCCTCCACCGTTGTTTCCGTAGATATACCCGTTATGCACGATGTATCCGCCGTGGTGGCAGTTCATGTCCTTGGTCCACCAAACCTCCTCAGCCCCCACTTGGCCGCCGGTGACGGTGAGCTTGAAGCAAATTCCGCCCTTTCCATATCCGTTTGCCCAGAATACGTAGCCGTCTGAAAACACCGGTGTAGGGCAATTGGCCGTGTTGCGGGCGCTGAAGGGATTGGACCAGAGCACGCGCCCATCCTTCGGATCGACGCAAACAATGCCCTGCTGGGTGCCGTTGACGATCATGGGCATCCCTTGGTACGTGAATACATGGCATGAACTGTATTGCGCTCCGGCCTTGAAGCCCTGGCTGGTCCATACGGTCTCGCCGGTGGTTTTATCCAACGCAACGATACATTTTTCTCCGCCGGGCGTAACGATGGCGAGGTTTTGATAGATCAGCACCGACTCGGCGTATCCCCAACCCGGAGTTTTACCTCCAAACTCACGCATGGTCCTGTCCCATATCCGAGTGCCGGTTTTGGCATCGTAGCAGCCAACCAACCCGTTGCCCGAGATGAGGTACAGCTTCCCGCCGTCAATCATCGGCGTGGATCGCGAGCCGGAGTGGCTCCGGATCCAGGCGGCGTCAACGTCGATCTTCCACTTCTGCTTGCCGTCAAGGTCAAAGGCGAAGAGGATCAAGCGGTCGTCGATATCGCCGGTGGTGTAGATCATTCCGCCGGCAACGGCAACATTGGAAAACCCATTGCCGATGCCATCTGCTTTCCAGAGCCGTTCAGGCCCTTCGGCGGGCCACTGCTTCAGTAGGTTCGTATCAGGCGATTTTCCGTCCCGCAGCGATCCTCGCCAGCCCGGCCAATATGGCGCTTGCCCACGGACGGCGACGGAGAATAAAAACAGCACCAACATAAGACCGAGGGTTTTCCTGGGCTTCGCAGTCATGTGACAATCTCCTTTCTAAAAAACGTTCACTGAAACCCTATCCTTTTGCCTTTTCCCTGCACCCTTCTTTGCGTCCGTCAAACTGGGGTTACTTCAGACTGACCCCTTCGACTCGCAAGGATGCGGGGTAATTAACGGAAAAGTGTTGCACTTTTGGGCCGCCGCCCGATACTCTCCTTAACCGATGCCTACAGGTACTTGTTTGTTCAAAACAGTTACAATTTAGGGGATGGATTCCAGTTTATCAAGTGGGAGTCTTCAGATGTGGAAGAAACGTTTTTTTTCAAGTCACAGTAAATCCAGCGCCATAATGGTCAGTCTGGTCATTCATGCTGTTCTGATTGTTGTGGCCGGCTCGTTTGTGGCGGTTAGGGTGATTGTGAAAGAGGACCCGACGTTCGAAGCCAAGAAGGTCAAGCGCCCCAAGATGCCGCCGAAAAAGATCTAGGTGCCGGTGGATGTGAAAAAAAGGAAGCCGAAGCCCCGTTTGCGCAAGCGAATTGTTTCTACGAAAACCTTCACCGACATTAAAATGCCGGAAATTACCGGGGTGAAGGGCGGTCTGGGTAATATGGGTGGTGACGGGTTGGGCAGTCTCGGTTTCGACTTGAATTTTAACTTTTTCGGAATCAGGGGGGGCGGCAGACACGTCGTCTTCGTGATCGACTATTCCGCGTCCATGAAGGGCGAAAAGGAAAAGATCATGCGTCGCGAAGCCGCGCGGGTCATCAGTGAGCTACCCAAGACAACCGAGTTCGGCGTCATCTTTTTCGCCGGGCCCGCATGGCCCGCCACATCGAAACTCGAAAGAACTGCGAGCGATTGGGTAAAAACCGGCAACGATGCCTCCTCGTTCCGTCCGAAGGATTGGGATGACATGCCGCGGGTGAAATACAAAAGGGCCTCGACGAGCGTCTGTTCGCGCATGGTCGATATTATCGAAACCACACCGTTGGTCTACGGTACGGTATACGACTGCCCGCTTTACATGGCTCTGAACATGGATCCGGCCCCCGATGTTATCTTCTTCCTCACCGATGGTAGCTGCAACCCGAAGCGGGGTATTGTTTCTTTCCGCAAAATGCTGGATCAGCTCAAGGCTGCCGGGAAAAAAGTGCCGAAGATAAATACGGTGGGTTTCGGTATCTCCCGCAATTCCCAACTGCAGGAAATCGCCCGGTTAACGGAAGGCGAGAGCAATTTCCTCACCGCTGCCGACTATATCCGCAAATACGGTGCCGTGGAGTCCAAGCCCCACAAGCTGAAGCCAAAGTTCAATATCAGTGCAATCAAGTCCGTTGACGCCGAAGAATATCCGGTCGAGTTCACCCTTCAATAGTCGGCCTGTCTGTCGTACCGCGGGGGCCACTACTGATATTAGGGGTCAGCCTAGAATGGCACTAACTTAAGCCGTTTTACCCCGGTAGTTCGGTTTTAAATCCTACCTGCATTCCTGTTAAAAACCCCTTAAGTTAGCCCGTCTTTCCCTGTTCACGGGTAAAAGCGCGTTGTTTGCTCCATTTCTGATCAAAGGTCTGCCCCACATTTCTTTTTCAGCTCTTCGATCCGGGGCGGGGGTTGGTCGGGCAACCTCAGGTTGAGTTGGTGGAGCAGGAGCTGGAGATCCTTCCCGGGCTGGGTGTAGCGCGGCAGGATCAGGTTGCGTCCGTCGGTGGTGGGTAGGTGCACGTCGATCATCTGCATGGTTTTGAACTTTTCGAGGATGGCGCGGGGCGTGAGTCCGGGCGCTTTGGTTTTAGCGCGTTGCTTGAGGGTGACCTGTAGGCAGTAGCTCAGGAAGCTGACGAAGATGTGCGACTCGATGCGGTCGTCTCTTTGGTGGTAGACGGGGCGGATGTCGAGATCGTTCTTGAGTTCCTTGAAGGCTTGTTCGACTTCGGTGAGGACGATGTATTGTTTCCATAGCTCTTCGGGCTCGTCGGCAACGAGGTTGGTTCGGAGCAGGTAGGTTCCTTCGCTTCGACGGGCTTTGCGCAACTTTTGCCGGTTGAGGCTGAAGCGGAAGGTGTCGGGGCGGACGGGTTGTCGGGGTTCGGGTAGCTGGATATCGACGAGCCGCCAGGCGTTGCCGGCGTCGCGCTTGGCGGCACCGAGCTTGAGCAGCAGGTCGTCGCGCTTGAGCTTTTTCATGGCGCGGATTTCGTGGAGGCGTTTCCAGAGTTTCCTGAGCCGTCGACGGCGCATGGACTGTTCCTTGTCGCGCCGTCCGCCGCTGCGAGTGAGCACGTAGAGGTCTTCGTCGGTGCGGGCGAGCTTGACTTCAATCTGGTTCTGCACTTTTTTCCACGGTTTGGCGAAGAGCTGTTTTTCGAGTTTGGTCAGCCGTCCGCGCGGGGTGCCGACGAGGTAGCTTGCGCCTTCGTTGCGCATCTGTTCGAGCGACTCCTCGGTGGGGATGCCGCGATCCATGATCCAGAGTCGGTTCTTTTTCCCATACTGCTTTTCGATTTTCCCGAGGAACTCCGGCAGCGTTGTTTTATCCGACGTGTTTCCGGGCATGACTTCGTAGGCGACGGGGAAGCCTTCGGG
>DAOVNC010000192.1 GCA_030630445.1 Kiritimatiellales bacterium
AGGAAACAAAGCATTTCAAACCGTGATTCCAAAACACAACCCGGCCGCTTGATTACGACTGGAAATCAAAACATTTCTCTGCACCCTTGGCGAACGTTGCCTATGTCGTGTAGACACAATAATAACCGATTGAAATTTGGAGATGAACCCATGGCCTGCTTTGAAGAAAGAGACGGATGCATCATTTTGAGTGTGCGGGTTGTTCCGCGGGCTTCGAAGGATGGGATTCGGGGGGTGCTGGGCGATGCGCTGAAGGTGCGCATCCAAGCGCCACCGGTCGAGGGAAAGGCCAATGCCTATCTCGTCAAGTTCCTTTCCAAGCAGTGGAAGATTCCACGCCGCGACATTGAAATCCTTTCCGGCGAGACCGGACGGAACAAGCGGCTGCGGATTTTGAACCCATCCCCCGAATTGCGGGCAGAGTTGTTGTCTTTCGGTGAGGAATAGGAACGGGGGAAAGGATTGCAATAAAATTGAACTCCTGTCAAAAAACAGTCCGTATGAAAAACCTGATTAAACGAAAAGATTTTATTCGCCTTCTGGGCACTGTGATTGTTGCGAGCACGTTATGTCTCGAGGCTAGCGCCGAGTCTTCACAGAAGAAACTAAACGTGCTGTTCATCATGGCCGATGATTTTAATACCGCGCTCAGCGGGTACGGTCATCCGCAGTGCAAAACACCGAATCTGGATCGGCTTGCCAAACGGGGTACATCCTTCACTCGGGCGTACTGCCAGCTTCCTCTTTGCGGACCCTCACGCGCCTCGATCATGTCGGGAAGGTATCCCCTATCGAACGGGATCACGGATAATGCAAAAAAACTGCGTGCGGGTACGACCACTCTGGCGCAGTGCTTTAGGGCGGCCGGCTATTGGACGGGGCGCGTAAGCAAGATCTACCATATGGGCGTCCCGGGCAATATCTTTACGGGAGACTCGGGACATGATGTCGAAAAGGACTGGATGGAGTACTACAATGTAAGCGTTATGGAAACAATCACACCGGGCAAGGCGGAGGACCTCATGCTCGCTGACAGTGTTCATCTTTACGAGGTTCTTCGTAAAAAATGGCCCGCCTATAAGCACAAAGGTGGGAAATTCAGGATCCCGGAGGGCAATCACCAAGGGAGCGATTTTGTGGTCGTTGAAGCCGATTGCGGCAATGAGGCTCTAGCGGACGGCATTGCCGCAACCAAGGGGATTGAACTTTTGCGACAACGGGCGGAAGCGAAAGAACCGTTCTTCCTCGCGGTCGGTTTTGTACGTCCGCATGTCCCGCTTGTTGCGCCGCGCACGTCATTCGGCGAATACGATGCCTCGGCGATGCAGCTGCCTGAGTTGCGCGCAGGAGATCTCGACGACATGCCCTCGGGTGCCAAGGGACAGACAAACAACCGAAAATACAAGATGTCGGAGGAAAATCAGAGAAAGGTTCTGCGCGGCTATTATGCGTCCGTAAGCTATATGGATGAACAAGTTGGGCGACTGCTCGATGAGGTGGATCGATTGGGGCTTCGAGAGAATACCCTCATCGTATTTGTCTCCGATCACGGCTACCATCTCGGTGAACATACGATGTGGCAGAAGATGAGCCTGCTCGAAGAAAGCATTCGTGTGCCATTAATCATATCCGCGCCTAACCAAAAGCGCGTTGATGCAAAGAGTGATGCTATCGTTGAGTTGCTGGACATCTACCCGACCCTTACGGAGCTCGCCGGATTAACTGCACCTGCCGATCTTCAAGGAGAAAGCTTCGCCGACCTGCTCACCGATCCATCGGCGCTCCGCAGCAAAAAAGAGGCCTTGATTCAGGTTGGGAATGCCTTTTGCCTGCGAACAAAACGATGGGCCTACATGAGGTACAACGTCAAAGGCAAGCCTCCCGAACCTATGCTCTACGACATGGAAACGGATCCGAAACAGTACACCAACCTAGCGGGCAAACCTGAATATGCAGAGATAGAGAAGGCCCTCCGGAAACGTCTTGACGCACGCATGGCATCTGCCAAAAAACACACAAGGATCCAGCCATGAAAGCATTTGGCATAGCTCTAACCATTGCCCTGACCAGCTCCTCCCTATATGCCAGAGAGTATCATGTGGCGACGACCGGCCGCGATCGGAACAAGGGATCCAAAGTAAACCCCTTTAAGACGATATCGGCGGCCACGCTCCTCGCACAGCCCGGCGATTGCATCATCGTTCATGAAGGAACGTATCGGGAAAGGATTAATCCGCCACGCGGCGGAACATCCAATAAAGAACGAATCACCTATCGGGCGGCGAAGGGCGAAGAGGTTGTCATTAAGGGTTCGGAAGTCATCACAGGCTGGCAGAAGCAGACGAATGGGATTTGGCGGGTCACCATTCCCAATCATTTTTTCGGGGATTATAATCCCTACAAGGACGTGATTTCAGGAGACTGGTTTCACCGCAGGGGCAGAGATCACCATACCGGAGAGGTCTATCTAAACGGAAAGGCACTCTTCGAGGATGTTTCGCTCGACCGGGTAGAACAAAGGCCGCTGAGCTGGTGTTGCCAGGTGGATGACAAAGAAACCCGCATTTGGGCGAACTACGCGGATTCGGATCCCCGCAAAGAACTCATCGAAATCAATGCAAGGCCGGCGGTTTTCTACCCCGGAAATCCCGGTCGCAACTATATCACGGTCAGCGGATTCACCATGCGGCATGCCGCCACACAATGGGCCGCGCCAACCGCCGAACAGATCGCACTCGTCGGCACCCACTGGAGCAAAGGCTGGATCATTGAGAACAACGTGATCAGCGACTCGAAATGTGTGGGTGTCACCTTGGGAAAAGACCGGGAGTCAGGACACAACAATGCGCAAAGTGCCGGAGGCTACAACGAAGTCGTCAAGCTCGCTTTGGAGGCGGGCTGGTCAAAAGACAAGATTGGCTCCCATATCGTAAGAAACAACACGATCCACGACTGCGGCGCAGCAGGAATTTGCGGCAGCATGGGCGGCGCTTTCAGCAAGATAACGGGAAACCATATATACAACATTCATATCAACAAGCCCTTCAGCGGCGCTGAAATGGCCGGTATCAAACTGCATGCCCCCATCGACACCCTGATCAAAAACAACCGAATCCATAACTCGGATAGGGGAATCTGGATGGACTGGATGATGCAGGGCACCCGTGTGAGTGCCAACCTTTGCTACAGGAATCGACGGCAAGACCTCTTTGTTGAGGTGAACCACGGACCCTTTGTTGTAGATAACAATATACTGCTATCCGAAACCTCTCTATATGACCAATCGCAGGGAGGAGCCTATTTGCACAATCTGTTTTCCGGAAGGATTGAGAGCCTCCCGGAAGAAGGTCGCAAGACCCCATACCACAAAGCACATTCTACCGAAATCGCAGGCCTAGGAAGCATCTCCGGCGGTGACAATCGCTTCCTCAACAACATTCTTGCAGGCCACGGAACATCCATCTATAACCGCGCAAACCTACCCATGCTGGTCAATGGCAATGTATACCTCAACGGCGCAAAAGCTTTCCTAGACGAAAAGAACCTCGTTAACAAACCCGGCTTCAATCCGAATATAAAACTCGTTGAAGAGAATGGCATGGTGTATCTGAACATCAGCCTCCCAGAGGCCATAGCCGACCAGCAGAACCAACTCGTCACCACCGAATTGCTCGGCAAGGCACGAATGGCAAATGTCGGGTTTGAAAATGCAGACGGTTCGCCACTCATCATTGACTCAGACTATTTTGGCACGAAGAGAAACAGGACAAACCCCACAGCAGGACCATTTGCGAGTCTGGAAAAAGACGGGATTGTGCTGAAAGTGTGGAGATAACAACCTTTAACCATGCTTATGGTCATAAGAGGGAAAACCCATTAAAAACATGAAAAGCACTATTCATTTTTTGGCCATATTGCTTCTGCTTGGCTGCTCGGAAAAACGGGAGTCCGGCGGTTCCGGGAAACCGGTCGTATTTGTCAGTATTCAGCCGCAGGCCGGTCTGGCCGGGGTCATTGCCGGCGACCGGGTCGAGATCCACACGCTGGTTGGCGAGGGGCAGTCGCCGCATGCCTATGAACCCACCGCACGGCAATTGACCCGACTGGGCGAAGCCGACGTCCTGCTGGGCATCGGCATGCCGTTCGAGAAGCACCTGCTCAAAAAGATCGTTCCGCTCTACCCGGATCTTCCGATCGTTGGAACCCAGGCCGGGATCGAACTGCGCACCATGCCGCACGAACACCATGGCGAGCACTGCAATCACGGCGAAAAAGATCCGCATGTCTGGCTCAACCCCTTGAATGCCGCAACCATCGCTCAAAACATATGCCATGCGCTTGAGCAGATCGACCCTGACCATGCAGAAGCATACCGAGGCAACCATGACAAACTGGTCGACCAACTCCGGCAGCTTGATGCGGAGATCCGCGCCGGACTTTTGTCCTATAAGGGAAACCGCTTCTACGTGTTCCATCCGTCGTTCGGCTATTTTGCCGACGCCTATGGATTGGAGCAGGTTCCGGTCGAGCTGGATGGAAAGGCCCCGTCGCCACGCCAATTGGTTGCACTGATCGAACAGGCCAAGGCCGACGGCGTAAAGGTGGTGTTTGTGCAGAAACAATTCCCGGCCGAAAGCGCCGAGGCCATCGCCGACGCCATCGACGGAACCGTGGTGCAGCTTGATCCGCTGGCGGAAGATGTTGTTGCCAACCTGCGCCTAATTGCGGAAAGTATCGCTCAGACCTTGAAAAAATGAAGCCTCCCATTCACATCGAAAACCTAGACTTTTCCTATGGAAATATTTCCGTACTGGAACAAGTGAACCTGTCCATTTCCGACAAGGAATTTGTTTGCATGGTCGGCCCCAACGGCGGTGGAAAAACCACCTTGCTCAAGTTGTTGCTCGGCCTGCTCGAACCGCAGGCCGGAACGGTATCCGTTTTTGGCGAAAACCCAACGGCTGGAAGAAAGTGGATCGGCTACTTGCCGCAGCATGCGCATCTCGACTCGAAATTTCCCGTTACCGCGCTCGATGCCGTTTTGATGGGGCGGCTGGGAAAGACCCGCGGCATTGGCCCCTACACCAGGATCGATCGCGCCATGGCTTGCGACATGCTCAACCGGGTTGGACTGGAGAAGCTGGCAAAACGCCCGCTGGCCACCCTCTCCGGCGGGCAGCGCCAACGCGTTTTGATTGCCCGGGCGCTCGTCTCCGAACCAAGGTTGCTGCTACTCGACGAACCTACATCCAGCCTCGACGACTACGTGGAGCGCGAGCTTTACGACCTGCTCCTTGAGCTTAACGAAGAACTTACGGTGGTAGTCGTTACCCACGACATCGGCTTTGTCTCCAGCTATGTGGACAAGGTGGTCTGCGTGAACAGGCAGGTGCGCATCCATCCCACCAGTGAGATCGACGAAAACATTATCCACGACATGTATGGCGAACACGTCCACATGGTTCGGCACGACCAGGAGCATGGCCATGGGTGAGTTTTTCCAGGCCCTTGTCCGGCATAGCTTCCTGCAGCACGCGCTACTGGCCGGACTGCTGGTCAGCCTTTCGTGCGGGATCGTCGGAACCTATGTCGTAACGCGGCGGATCACCTATCTGGCGGGAGGGATCGCCCATTGCGTACTGGGCGGCATGGGCGTTGCGCGCTACATGCAGGTGGTGCATGGCTGGGCGTTTTTCGAACCGTTGCTCGGGGCAGTCATCGCGGCCTTGGGTGCGGCGTTCATCATTGGCTGGATCAATATCCGCGCCAAGGAGCGGATCGATACCGTCATTAGCGCCTTTTGGGGCATGGGCATGGCTGTCGGCATCCTGTTTATCTCCAAAACGCCGGGATACGGCGAAGACATGATGTCGTACCTCTTTGGCAATATCCTGCTCGTTACCCAGCGCGACCTGCTCATCATTGCCGGGCTCGACTTGCTTATCGTGGCCACCGCGCTGCTGTTCCACAAACAGTTTGTCGCCGTCTGCTTCGACGAGGAGTTCGCCCGCTTGCGCGGCATCAATGCACCGTTTTTCTACTTCCTCATGCTGGCGCTCACCGCCCTCACGGTGGTGCTGATGGTGTCCATCGTTGGCATTGTGATGGTGATCGTTCTGCTGACGCTCCCCGCAGCCATTGCCGGGCGCTTCTGCAGGCGCATGGGTCCGATGATGGCGCTCGCCGCCGTCCTCTGCGCCCTGCTCACCACAAGCGGCTTGGCGCTTAGCTACCAGCCCGACCTTCCCGCCGGTGCGGCCATCATTATTTTGACGGGTATTGTATATCTGGCAACCGTCGTCTTGAAGCGGCAGTAGATTCTCGTTTTTGAGAACACTCGTTTCCCACACTCCGTCAACTTTTTAAAATACCGACGGTATCCCCGTAATTTTCACTGCACACCACACGATGGCACGCCGACTGCTAAGTAGAATCCATGAAAAAGAAACAAAATATCCTCAGCTTGCTCGATATGGACGTCGGCAGTTTTGTCAGCTACGAGCTCACCGCAGAATCGCTCACCACCAAGCTATTCCGGGTCTTCACCCTCAATACCATTCCGCTCAAGCAGGTCATGGTTCTGCGGGAAGCCGTCGAGGGAGACATCACCCGGCTTAACCGGGTAAACTGGTTTAGCTCTTTCAAGCGCCGCTCGCTCTGCCCCGTCTACACGCTTCAGGCCACAGAAAAATCGCCACGCATCTTCATGCGCCTCGACCGCGGGTCGCACATTGCCCTGAAAAATGCATTGGGGCACCTGAATGCCTGAGGCCTCCGTAAAAACGACCATCCTCAGCCCCTCCTCCCCAAGCTTGAGCATTTTCTCTGGAGTATCCACCGACTCAAACAAAGCTTTCGTTGCCTTATTAACCCCAACATCAGTTGCTTGAGCAGATAAAATCACCG
>DAOVNC010000359.1 GCA_030630445.1 Kiritimatiellales bacterium
AAAGCCAACCATCGAGGACATGGCCGAAGTATTGGACAAGTTTGAGGAGGATATTTTGAGAAGCCCGACGGCCTCTATTCGCGGCACGCGACGGGCGGTAATTGCATTCGGCAAACCCATTCCGGTCGAGCCGGGCAAGGGGGGTAAAAGCCGAATCCACGCGCTGACTGAAAAGCTGGAAAAGGAAGTGCAGGCATTGCTCGATAACATTCAGATGAAGTGAGGTATTTATCATGAAACGATCAAACGCGGAACATTCATTCGCGTGGCTCAACGCCACACAGTTTTTCGGCGCACTCAACGACAATGTTTTCAAGCTGCTGGTGATTTTTTTCCTGATTGACCACATGGGTTTTAACCGCACGTCCACCATCGGCTTGGCCGCCATCGTTTTCGTGATTCCGTTCCTGCTGTTTTCCCATGCCGCAGGAATTCTGGCCGATCGCTACAGCAAGCAGCATATTATCTTCTACACAAAGTGCATGGAAACCACCTTGATGGGATTGGGACTGGTGGGCATTCTGATAGGCAGTCCCTTTATGCTCTATGCCCTGCTCTTTCTCATGTGCATGCAAAGCGCCTTTTTCGGCCCCTCGAAATTCGGCATCATCCCGGAACTGGTGAAGCAGGATGAGCTGTCGCGGGCAAACAGTTTCCTGGTCGGCCTGACCTATCTGGCGATCATTGTCGGAACGTTTGTCCCATCGTTGTTCCTTGTCACGATTTTCCGCGACTCGTATATCGGGCTGGCGATGGTTTGCGTTGGGATCTCCGCAATGGGCCTTCTATCCAGTACGCGAATAGAGGAGACGGCACCGGTTGGATCGACCCAACAAAAGTTCACGCTGTTTTTCGCAAGGGATATTTTAAAGACCCTGTTCGGGCTCAGGAAAGACCGCTACCTTTTCATCACCCTCATCAGCGTGGCCTACTTCCTGTTCCTCGGCGCATTCATCCAGCAAAACCTGCTCCTGCTCGGACCCGAAGTCCTGGGCTGGGACACCCGGACCAGCGGCTATCTTTTCCCAATGGCCGCCATCGGGATCGCAATAGGTGCCCTGGTCTCCGGAAAGCTTTCCGGGCGCAGCATTGAATTTGGAATCGTTCCCGTTGGAACGGCAGGCCTCTGCCTCTCCTGCCTGCTATTGGGCTTTGCGAACTCTCTGCCAGCCATCCTTTCACTTGTCTTTTTAATCGGGATCAGTGCCGGTCTTTTCATTGTCCCGCTCCAGGCCTTTATCCAGCAAAAAAGCCCGCGCGAACGACTGGGCGAAATCCTGGCCTGCATGAACTTCCTGAACTTTCTCGGCGTGGCGATTGCGGCAGTCCTGTTCCTGCTGTTCACCAAGACCTTTGGCATGACGGCCAAAGGATGCTTTATCGCCAACGGCCTCATGACGGCCGTGCTCGCGGTTGCGGCATTCATCATTCTACCCGATTTTATTATCCGCTTCCTGATCCTGATCCTCACCCGGATCATCTACCGCATCCGCGCCATCGGGTCTGGAAACATGCCGATTACCGGCCCCGCCCTGCTGGTCAGCAACCACGTCACCTGGTCGGACGCACTGATCCTATCGGCCACGCAGCAACGGCGCATCCGCTTCATCATGGAGCGCCGCATCTACCGCACCCCTTGGCTCAATCCGCTTTTCCGGCTGATGAAGGTCATCCCCATCTCCGCCGGCGATGCGCCGCACCGGCTCGAAGCCTCCCTCCAAACCGCAAGGCAGGCGCTGGATGACGGCTGGCTAGTCTGCACCTTCCCCGAGCAATGGCTGACGCGCAACAGCAACCTGCTTCGCTTCAAGCCGGGCATCGAGCACATCCTCAAGGGAACCGACCACCCGCTGATCCCCATCTACATCGGCGGGGCATGGGGCAGCGTGCTTAGCCACTATTATGGCCGCTTAATGGCCCGCCTGCCCTCGCGACGCGCCCACATTACCGTCGCCATCGGCGCACCGCTTCCGGCCGACACCACAACCTATGCCGCCCGGCAGGCCGTGTCGGAACTGGCAAAGGACTATTTCGACTCCAAGAAAGACCGTACGCGCTCCCTGCCCCACCAGTTCATCAAGACCGCGCGGCGCCGATTCACGAAACCCGCCATTGCTGATACCACCGGCAAGAACCTTTCGTTCGGCAAGACCCTCATCGCCTCGATCCTGCTTGGCAACGAAATCAAGCGCATCACCCAAGGACAGGACAAGATCGGCGTACTCCTGCCATCCACCGTGGGCGGAGCGCTCGTGAACATTGCGATTCCACTGATTGGAAAGATTCCGGTCAATCTCAACTTTACCGCCTCGGCCGACGCCTTCAACTCCTCCATCGCGCAGTGCGGCATCAAAACCGTTATCACCGCCCGGCCATTCGTGGAAAAGATTGCTGCCAAATGCCCCGTTCCCGACGACGCGGTCTACATCGAAGACATCCTCGCAGGTATTTCGCACGGAGCAAAAATTCGGGCGTTGCTGAAGGCACTGTTCGTTCCGGCTTCGGTGCTTTTCCCGACACGGAATTTTTCACCCGACGATCCGGCAACGATCATCTTTTCCTCCGGCAGCACCGGCGAACCCAAGGGCATCATGCTCTCGCACCACAATATTCTCTCGAACATCGAAAGCTTCCACATGATCCTGCGCTTCGAGAAAACCGACCGGCTCTGCTCCATTCTCCCCTTCTTCCATTCCCTAGGCTTCACCGCAACCCTATGGGGACCGTTGACCACCGGCTTCCTCTCCTACTACCACCCCAACCCGATCGAAGGCGCGGTGATCGCCGAAATGGTGCGCGAGAACAAGCTGACCATACTCTTCTCCACCCCCACCTTCCTGCTGACCTACATACCCAAGGCCAAGGAGGATGATTTCAAGTCGCTCCGCCAGATCACCACCGGCGCGGAAAAGCTCAAGAAAAAACTGGCAGACCGCTTCGAAGAGCGCTTCGGTATCCGGCCGATGGAAGGCTACGGCGCAACCGAACTTGCCCCGGTCGTGTCAGCCAATATTCCCGATTCCGACATCGATGGAATGAAACAGATCGGACTCAAGGAAGGCAGCGTGGGCCATCCGGTTCCCGGTGTCACCGTCAAAGTGGTGCATCCCGACTCCGGCGAGGAGTTGGGCGAAAACCAGGAAGGCTTGCTGCTTGCAAAAGGACCCAACGTCATGCAGGGCTATCTCGGCCAGCCGGAAAAAACCGACGAGGTGCTCAAGGACGGATGGTACAACACCGGCGATATTGGCCGCGTCGATTCCGACGGTTTCATTTTCCTTGTCGACCGGCTCATGCGCTACAGCAAGATCGGGGCGCGCTTGAAAAAGCGCATTCTGTGCGTTGTTTTTGCTCCGATATCTATGAAGCACTTTCAACTGCTCTTGAAGTTCAACCGCTGAGACGCTCGGTTCTTGTCGTGGCCTATCAATACGTTTTGTCACGAATTCATCAAAGGCTGCAGCTGCTTCAGCATTAAGTATGAATGAAAGAGAATTGACGGGAAAATCAGGAAGCTCAACCGGGACAAGATCACTCACAAGAGAACGCATCGTTTTAAGAATCATTTGATTCATAGGCAAGATAATCATGCCCTTTCCACGCTTGTGCTCCCACATTTTGGGCAACGAACAGGCGCGGGACGGATTCTCCTTTCCTCTGCCTCGCCTGGCTCTAAAACTTCTGCCTGGAATCTATGCCC
>DAOVNC010000060.1 GCA_030630445.1 Kiritimatiellales bacterium
ATCATCACATACATCTTTGGGGTGTCATACTCTGTTCCGACCATCTTGATCTCGCTGACATTCCCGACCTTGACGCCGCGAAACTTGAAAGGCGTGCCCACATCAATGCCCTGCACCGATTCATCCACATAGGTTTCGAGAAAATACTTTGGCGAACGCATCGCATCGGAACTGAAGGCCACCACCCCCACGATCCCCAACGTTGTCGCAGCTAGAACGAACAACCCAATGGCAAAATAATGTGGTTTATTGCTCATGGGATTTCTCCATATTGCGCATTTCGTACTACGTATTGCATGGCTTGTTTCTCCAGTTACGAATTATTCGCTACTCCACCCTTGCGGTTAAAAAAATCCCTCACCCATTCGTTGTCGCAGGTATCCCGCAGTTCCGCCGGATCGCCTTCCGCAATAATCTTCTTGGTGCGCGCATCTAGCATGATCACCCGATCGGCAATCTTGTAGATGCTCGGCAACTCGTGCGTCACCACCACAAACGTGATGTTCAACGTGCGAGAGAGTTGGATAATCAGTTCATCCAGTTCGTCGGCCGTGATGGGATCCAGCCCCGCCGAAGGCTCGTCGAGAAAGAGGATTTCCGGATCGAGCGCCATGGCCCGGGCGATCGCCGCGCGTTTCTTCATGCCCCCGCTGATTGCCGAAGGCATGTGGTGCGCATAGTCGGCCAGTCCGACCAGCCCGAGCTTCATCCGGGCGATCAATTCGCGGGCCTCTTTTCCAAGATCGGTAAACTCCTCCAGCGGCAGGCAGATGTTTTCCAGCAGGGTCATCGATCCAAACAACGCGCCGCTTTGGTACATCACGCCAAACCGGCGAATGAGTGCATCGCGTTCCGCGCCCTGGGTCGTCACCACGCTCGCGTCGTCAATCTTAATGTCGCCCGCATACGGCTCGTAGAGCCCGATCATATGCTTCAGCAAGGTTGACTTCCCGCATCCGGAACCGCCGAGGATTACGAAGATTTCCCCGCGCGCCACTTCGAACGTAAGTTCGTCCAGCACCAGCACATCGCCATAGCGCGCAGTCATGCCTTCTACGGTTATGATGGGTTTGTTTTGCATTTAAATTCCCAGAAAATAAAAGGCCACGGCAAACAAGCCGTCGGCAATAACAATCATGACAATCGAACTGACGACGGCGCGGGTGGCGGAGTTGCCCACCGCACTCGCGCCTTCTCCGGTGCGCAGGCCGCAAAGGCAACCCGCCGTTGAGATCAGCAAACCGAACACCAGGGCCTTCACCAACCCGCCCATAAAATCGACCGCCGACACGACCGCCACGACCCGGTTTACATACGTAACGAGCGGGAAACCAAGGCCGCGCATCACCACGGCGCCGCCCGCCATGCCAAACAGATTGGCGAAAATAGCCAGCAACGGAGTCATCAGCGTGGCGGCCAACACGCGCGGAACCACCAGGAATCGAACGGGATCCAGCCCCATGGTCGTGAATGCGTCGATCTCCTCGTTCACCTTCATCGTGCCCAGCTCGGCAGCGAACGCCGAGCCCGTTCGGCCCGCCACGATGATCGCCGTGATCAAGGGGCCGAGCTCGCGAGTAATGGACATGCCCACAAAGTCGGCAATATAGATTTCAGCACCAAACTGCGCCATCAGAACCGCACCCTGAAAAGCCATGATCAGCCCGATCAAAAATCCCAACATTCCAATGATGGGAAGTGCCCTCGCACCGCTGGCCTCGGCCACCGACAGGAAATCCTTGATGCGCAGGCCCGCCGGATGCAGCAGGGTCTTGAACATCGCCACGGTCAATTCGCCGAGAAAAGCAACATGGTCGCGCCATCCGCAAACGGTTTCGGCAAACACCATTCCGACCTCTTCGATAAAATCGCGTACGCCTTTCGTCTCCGGCGGTTGCTCCTCGAATGTTGCCTCCGGATAGAGGTCGAGCATCCCGGCAAAATCGTCCTTCAATCCGCCGATGGAAAGCTCGACCCCCAACCGGGCAGCGGCGCGTCGAACATATACGAACAAAGCCATGCCCGCCCCATCGCAATATTCAACCCCGGATGCATCCAGCGCCAGCGACTGGATTCCCTTGGCCTCCAGCACCCGCCGGACATCCGGCCAGAGACGCCCGACCGTTTCCACACCGAGCCGTCCGGACAGCGTAAGCTGCACCCGGCCTCCGGTCGTGTCGCCGGAAAATGTTGCGTCCGCGCTATGTCGTTGCTTCCTCATCCAGTTGAGTGATCATGATTTCCAATATGTTGTTCGCAGAAACATTTGCCGCAGGTGGAGCAGTAGCGGAAATCAAGCGACCCGTCGCTTTTATCCGACGCACCGCATTCCGCGCAGACGTGGAACGGCTGCGCCTCCACGACTTTCCGCTCGGTGTGATAGGCCTTTCGACGCTGGCCAGCCTTGACGTTGGCCAAGAAGTTTTTTCCGAAAAACAGCAGATAGTTTGCGAATGCCGCCACGACGCATAGGCGGCTACCGACGTCTGCGGAAACCAGAGTGAGCAGATAAACCCCGACCGTCAGCCAACCCAGCCACTTCACCTTGACCGGAAGGATAAAAAAGAGCCGGAATTCAATGTTTGGAAAAAGTGTGGCAAAAGCAAGGAATACACCGCCGAGGAAAAAATAGTTTGTGATGATCGCCGAAGGCGCAATGAACGCCACCGCAATCGTAAAGAGATAACCCATCAAAATATATAGGTTGAAGCGGAATACGCCCCACTCCCGCTCCAGCGACGAACCGATCAGGTAGAAAATATAGAACGCGAAAAACAGCCAGATTGGGCTCAGCGTTTTGGGGATCATCATGAACGACAGCAAGCGCGTCCACTGCCCCGACTGCACCAAACCACCCACCAACACCAGATCCCGATCATCCGCATAGCCCGTCAGCAAGAGCACCACGCCAATCGCCTGGATGGCCATCAGGTAGAGGGTCAAATGCGGGATGGCCCAGCCACCAAAACGCTTCTCAATTTTCGAAATCAAATCCATGGCGTAGACGGTAGTGAAAACGCCCACGGGTTGGAAGTGTGGAGTGCCTCAAATCAACAACCGCCGAGGAACTCGGCTCCCGAAAGATCACGCAAAGGAAAGGGAAACCGACCAAAGGAAGCACCCCAAAATCTACGCTGAACCAAAAAAACGCAGTCCATTGATATATCACTACTGATATATTTACACCTTAAAACACCGAATAAACCCCTAAAATATATCATTAACGATATAGAAAAATGCGATTATGGGTAAAACCAAAAACATCATTTTATAGGATCAACCCCTTCGCCCCCACTTCCCAACTGTTTGATAACACGGTCAAAGACGCTCTCAAAAAGGCGATCCTGAACCATGCGGTATTTCTCAAATTCATCTTCAGCAAAACGTTTGGCTATCTCATACGCAATTAAACTGAACTGTATTCTAACCACGGAATACCTAGCGCGGCGAGCCGTCCCGTGACCACGTTGACACGTGGAACGTGACTCACGTTGGCAACCAAAACAGGATCAAATAGGCAGAATGATTTGCTCAGTCCTGTCGCCCGGAAAAATTATTCTGCCTAACCGGTTTGAATAAAGAACTCTCCAGAAATGGGTTTCTGAAAACGTACATTCTTGTGCCTTTTTCGGCCAATATTCTTCCATGAATCGTTTGGATGCGGTGAATCCGCCGCAGACGCAAATCATTAACTTCGGCACGTAGCGCCAAAACTCCCAGAGCTTCACCGATCTGCTCAATGAGTGTGATGATTTTCGGCGTGATCTTATAAGGCGGTTTGTAGCTCATCCGTATTCCTCATCTCAAACTTTCTCACATCCAGGCATCCTGCCTGCCCCGTTTTCCGTACCGCAGGCGGCTCGCCTGCTCTCTCAAAACTCCCATCATGACGAAATAGGCGGCCTGACCCTTTACCTGACCCTTTACCCTAGCGCGGCTAATGGGTGGCCCCTTTACTTTACGTCGCCAGCTCAGCCAATGTCTTCATGCCCTTGACGGCCTCAAGTGCAACCTTGGCCGTGAACTTTTCCGTAAATGTTCTTCGTTTTCGTCCCATCTGCATCCATCCTTTTTACTGTTTTAAGGATGCAAATTCCACTTAAGTCGGTGGTCTAAAAATCGGGGTTAAGCGCAGATTTAAAAATTGAACAAGCATAGAGGTTCCAATGAGTGGAAAGAAACAAACGAAGTCGGGTTATGATGCTCCGCTTATCTCAATAAAAGATGATTGCTTCGATCATGCCCGAACCGCTCGGTCAATTCATTCGCTAGTAATGGGAACACCTTCCGACTGGTCTGTGCGAGTTGGTATCTACAGCGAATGGGGTAGTGGAAAGACGACGGTTTGTCATTTTGTCGATGATTTATTGGATATAAATGATGCTGTGGCGATTTGGTTCAACCCTTGGCAGTATCGCTCCAAAGATGAGCTGTGCTTCGGTTTTGTTACAGCGATTTTTTCAGAATTAAAATCCTTGGGATATGAGCTTCCTCGTAGCTTGAAAATAAAGAAGAGTTTTGCTCCCCTGAAGAAGTTAGCCTCTGGGGCTGTAGCATCCTGGAATGATCTTGCAGGCGAGGGCTTTAATGTTTTAACGAGTTTTGTCAACCTTGGCCTAAAAGAGGCGGAAGAATTGAGGACGTGTCTTGGCAGTAAGCGTGTTGTCATTTTTATCGATGACCTTGACCGAACTGATCCAAAACTGGTCCCCGAATTGCTCTTCGCATTGCGAGAAATCATGGACATCCCCGGCTTCGCATTTCTTTGTGCCTTTGATCCGAATGTAGTTGGTAAAGTTTTGGGGGAATATCATTCTGGTTTTGGTGATGGATTGGCGTTTCTCGATAAAATCATTGACTACCCCATCTGGTTGCCAACCCCAACCCAAGAGCAGCTCATGAAGATGGCGCTACGCGATATAGAAAAGTACGCCCCCTTTGTTCCTTCTGATGCATTCCAAAACACCATTTCAATGCTTCCGCAGAACCCTCGAAGTATTCGACAATTTGTGCGAATGCTAACAATGCTCAGCACGCAGATAGACCGACATCATGCTGAGGAATTAAACTGGTCTCTAATTCTTGGTTCCAATGTCGTGAGAGTTCGGTTCCCGCGGATTGCTTCGTATCTTCTGGCTGCAGATTTTTGGGATGGAGTTCAGAAACCGAGCTATGCTCAAAATGACGATGATGAAAAACCGCATGAAGCGATAGAGAAGCTAGTCAGACAGAATACAGTTTTGACCAATGACAAAGAGATCAAAGTTGTGGCTGACGTTATTTGTCTTCTTTCGGATAGTGCGCCCCAATGGATGGTACTCGACGAATATCGCAATTATCACTTCAAGATTGCGGAAGGGCCTGCGGCAGTCACTTGGAAGGAATTTGATGAGTTCGTGGAAGCATGGAACAAGGACTCAACTTCTGATGCCCTGAACTCTTGGGTTGCCATCCATGCCCAGAAAATACAGCGCAGTAACAATGACGTTTCCCGTGAATTGTTTGAAGCAGCTATTAACAAACGACAGGCTTTCATGAACACATGTATCAATGCGTATGAGTCGGCAGATGCCCAAGCAAACATAGAGCAAACCGACTTGTATCTTGAGATTATGAACTGCATGACATCTGACCTATCAGGTGCCGAGTGGTTCGGCAGCGAGCAATTTGAAAAGGTGGTCAAGGCATTCGATCAATATGTGGATTTCACCAATACGGAAGTATATTTGACGTACCGTGAGAAAGAGAGGCAATTTTTTTATGCTCTGTTGGATCGTTTGCCGGACGAGTTCATGCCGTACTATAAAGTCCTTTTTGAGATGGTGCAGCACCCTTTCAAAAGAGCCACCTCAAAATTCTTCGATCAAGCCCTATCCATTTTGCAAGAGCGGCTTTCCCTACAAATAATTTCCCAGTTCCATAAGCGTAATTTTATCAAGAATCTGATGGATAGGAACGACGGATGCTTTCACACAAAACTGATTTTATTCGACCCAAAGGGGCCCGTTTGGGCTAAGCACAGGGAAGCGGCCCTCAATGAACTTAAAACAGCCGAGCAAAGACCAGAACTGCGCTCTAATGCTGTTGATCTATTCATGTGGATGGACAGTGAGCAAATGGAGGGAGACTCATTCCCTCGAAAATTAACCACCGACATTGATGTGATCAAAGCGTGGTTTGATGCGCTGATTACCGAGCAGCTTGAACCTAGAATCATTGGTAGTATGCGGAAAACTTTTGCCTATCTTGATCCAGAAGGGACTGTTTTCGAATATCCCGGCTGGTGGATTGAGGTGTAAACGCCGGTTGAAAAGTGCGGCGTGAAGGTGAAGGGGTCACCCGATGAATTTTAGAATCCGGCCTTTTCTTCTACCCACTTCCCGCAACCGGAAGAAGGGCTCTTAGCAAGCTCGCGGATGGTGCTGTACGGGAAGAAGCCGGTGTTGTGGCCGTCGGACCAGTCGACGGTGACGGCATAGTTTCCGATGATGCCGACCTTTTCGGCGTGGATGTCTGTCGGGATGGCTTTGGGATCGAGAAGCGGCGCGCGCGTCATTTCGTCGATGCACAAGGCGCAGGAGCAGGCCGCCCGCAGGTCAACGTTTGAAACCTTGGCGGTTTCACCGGTATCGGCCCAAGTGAGCGTGATGGTTTCCGCATCGGATTCGACGGTGGGGCGGCTGGGTTTTTCGAGGGTCTTCTTGCCGAGTGCGCGGATGACAATGTCGGTGGTTTGGTTGGCGATGTCGCTGCCGGCCAATGCGTCCAATGAGCCGCTCAAGCTTCCCGTGATTGGAATCTCCGCCAACGTTTCCAATCCAAAGCGTTCTTCGAGCGTCTTGCCGCCCGCCTCGCCAAAAATCATGTGCTTCTTGTCGCAGCCGTCGCAGATGAAGTAGGCCATGTTTTCAATCACGCCCAGAACGGGTACGTTTACCTTGTCGAACATCATGATGCCTTTGCGCACGTCGGTGAGCGAAAGCTGGTGCGGCGTGGTGACGATGACCGAGGCGTCGATCTGCACCGATTGCGAAATCGTTAGTTGGATGTCGCCCGTTCCGGGAGGCATGTCGATGATCAGGTAGTCCAACTCGCCCCAGGCGACGTTATGCAGGAGTTGTTGCATGTATTGCGCAACCATCGGGCCCCGCAGCACGGCGGGGCCGTCGCCGGCCAGGAAGCCAAAAGACATGAGCTTGATCCCTTCTGCTTCGTTCGGAAGAAATTTTTGATCCGGCGTGGAGCGTACACCCGTTTCGTGGAGGTTGAACAGGGTCGGGATCGAGGGGCCGTAGATATCGGCGTCGAGCAGGCCGACCGCTGACCCGCGTGCGCCGAGCGTACGAGCCAACAGCGCAGCGACGGTGGACTTGCCCACCCCGCCCTTGCATGAACTGACGGCCAGAATATATTTCACATCCTTGAGACCGCTTTCAGCATCCGTTTTTCGCCCCTCGCGTTTCCGGGCGGTCATCTTCACGAGCACTTTTTCGACGCCCGGCAGAGCGCCAACAAGATCAAGTGCCTGCTTCTCAAACACCGGACTCAGTGGACACGCGGGTGTCGTCAATTCAATGGTGAACGAAACCGTTGCGCCATCGATCACCATGTCCTGCACAAATCCCAGCGAAACAATGTCGCGCTGGAAGTCGGGATCGATAATCTTGCCCAACTCATTCAAAACAATTTCTTCAGTAATCATATTTCTCCTCATGCGTATTGATTAGGCAGAATAATGAGGTGGCAAAATAATTTTTTCATTCAGCCGGTTGAGAAATCATTCTGCCACAAAATTATTCTGCCTATATTAGTCCTAGCGCAAGCAGCGCGGCGGTGGACATGTTTTCGCGCGTCCAGGGCGGATCGAAAACCAGTTCGATATCGGCATCGCTGACACCATCGGTCTCCTTGACCGCATTATGGATATTTCCGGGAATCCGTTCGGCCTCGGGGCAATTCGGTGCAGTGAGCGTCATGCGGACATAGACCTTCTTGTCTTCGTCGATATCGAGGTTGTAGATCAACCCGAGGTCGTAGATGTTAATCGGGATCTCTGGGTCGAAGACCATGCGTAGCGACCGAACCACCTGAAGAAACAGGTCGGGGTCGGCATCCTTGAGGAGTTTGCGTTCTTTTTTCTTTTTTCCAAACATGGGTTTGATCCGTGATGAGTGAGGCGTGATTTTCCTTGCTACGTATTGCGTATTGCGTATTGCGTATTGCGTATTGAAGATTATGTACGCTCGGCCTCTGCTCAAGCAATACGTAGTACGCAATACGCAGTAAAAAAACTATTCTGTTGAGATATCGCCCTGAACCTTTTTCAACGCGGCATCAAAGGTGTGCCAAGCGAGCGTGGCGCACTTGACGCGGACGGGGAATTCCTTCACGCCGGTCAGCACCTTGAGCTTTCCGAGCGGCACATCGTTCGGATGCGGCTCGTCGTCGGTCAGCGCATGGTGAAAGCTTTCAAATAGCGCAAGGGCTTCCGCTTCCGTCTTGCCCTTCAGCTCGATGGTCATCATCGAGGCGGACGAGGTGCAAATTGCGCAACCGTGGCCATCGAATGAAACATCTTCGACCACGCCATCCTTGAGGTTCAGATAGACATCGATCTGGTCGCCGCACAGGGGATTGGCACCGTGGGCAAAGCCATCGGGATTTTCCATCGCCCGGAAGTTTCTGGGGTTCTTGTTGTGGTCAAGAATCACCTCTTGATAGAGCTCGCGCAAATTGTCCATTATGAAAACATTCCTATGGTTTTGTGGATGGCTTCCACCAGCACGTCGATTTCTTGCAAGGTATTGTACATCCCGAAGGAAGCGCGCGCGGTGGCCGGAATCTTGTAGCGCTCCATGACGGGTTGCGCGCAGTGATGGCCGGTGCGAATCGCCACGCCCTCGGCATCGAGCATCGTTCCTATGTCGTGCGGATGCACCTGGTCGAGCACGAACGAGATCAGCCCCGCCTTGTGGTCGGCTTCGCCAATTATCCGAAGCCCGTCGATCTGCTTGAGTTCGGACGTGGCATATTCCAACAAGCCGTACTCGTGCGCGGCGATGGCACCAAGTCCGGTTTTCTGCACATATTCAATGGCCGCACCAAGGCCAACCACGCCGGCAATGTTGGGTGTTCCCGCCTCGAACTTGTAGGGCAGCGTGTTGTAGGTCGTGCCATCGAAGCTGACGGAAAGGATCATGTCGCCGCCGCCTTGGTATGGCGGCATGGCATTAAGCAACTTTTCCTTGCCATAAAGCACGCCGATTCCAGTCGGGCCATAGAGCTTATGCCCGGAAAAGGCATAGAAATCGCAATCCAAAGCCTGGACATCGACGGGGATGTGCGGCACGGCCTGCGCACCGTCGACCAGCACCGGAACGCCGAGGGCATGTGCGGCTTCGATGATCTCCGCGACCGGATTGACCGTGCCGAGCGCGTTGGATACCTGCGTCACCGACACCAACGCGGTGCGCTCGTTCAGCAGTTCGGCGAAACGATCCATCTCCAGTTCGCCCCGATCGGAAATCGGCACCACCTTGAGTTCCGCGCCGGTCTGTTCGCAGACGATTTGCCACGGAACAATATTGGAGTGGTGCTCCATGTGGGTGATCAAAATCTCGTCGCCCTTTTGCAGGCGCGGGCGCGCATAGCTTTGCGCTACGAGGTTGATCGACTCCGTCGTTCCGCTCGTAAACACCACTTCGTGCATGCAGTCGGCATTGATGAACCCGCGCACGGCGGAACGGCCGTTTTCGTAGGCCTTGGTGGCGTCTTGGCTCAACTGGTGCACCCCGCGATGAATATTGGAGTAGCCCGATTCGTAGAGTTCCTTAACGGCATTGATGACCTGCGCCGGATGCTGGCTCGACGCCGCGTTATCGAGATAGACGAGTGGCTTGCCGTGGATCTTTTCCCCAAGAATAGGAAAATCATTGCGGATCGAGGCGACATCATATTGATCGGTATTGCTCATGTAGAAACCTTTTCGAGCCACTCGTGGACGAGCTCTTCAATATGGGCATTGGCCGGCTTGCACTTGACTTCGTCGAGGACTTCGTTGGCAAAGGCAAAGGTCAGCATGGCGTGGCCCTGCTTCGGATCAATGCCGCGCGTTTGCAAATAGTAGAGGGCGGCTTCGTCGAGTTCGCCAACGGTCGCTCCGTGCGTGCACTTTACGTCGTCGGCATAGATTTCGAGCTGAGGCAGCGTGTTTACTTTTGCGCCGCGGCTCAACAGCAGGTTTTTGTTGTTCTGCACCGCATCGGTCTGCTGCGCATCCTGCTGCACGAGGATGCGCCCGCAAAAAACCGCGCGCGCCTTTTCATCGAGAATGCCTTTGTATAGCTCGTGGCTCTTGCAGTTCGGCACGGCGTGATCCATGAAGAGGTGCGTGTCGAAAAGCTGTTTCCCGTTGAGCAGATAAAGCCCGTTGCAAACCGCCTCGCTCCCCTCTCCCGTCAGCTTGCCGCGGATATCGTTGCGCCCCAGCGCGGAACCGAGCGTGACCGCATGGTTGCTGAAGACCGTGTTTGCGCCAAGCTGCGCCTCCACGGTTTGGAAGTGGAAGGCCACCGCGCTTTCGCGCTGGATCTTGTAGTGGTCGACCTCGGCGCGATCCGCCGCAAAAACTTCCGTGACGGCATTGGTCCAATAGGTCGTATCGGACCTGCCCATGTATTCCTCGACCACCGTCACCTTGGAACCGGAGCCGGCGGAAATGAAATTCCGCAAATGGAAGGCCGCGCCATCCGCATCGGCCAGATAGACCAAATGGATCGGGATTTCAAGCTCGACTCCGTCGGCAATTTCGATGAACGCCCCATCGGAAAAATAGGCCGTATTGGCGGAAACAAACGCACTCTGCGCATCGGCCAGGGTTCCAAGCCTTGGATCAACATGATCCATGATCGACCCGATGCATACACCGTCCGGCAAGTCGGCAAAGCTGGATTTCTCGCGCGAAAGCTTTCCGTTCTCGAAAACCACCACGATTTTTCCCAAGGGCTTGAAATCGATATGGGCAGGCTGCCAGTCAGAGGAAAATTCCACCTGCGCAACCGGCGACACATCGATAAAGCGCCACAGTTCCTCCTTGGTGGTCGGGAAGCCGTTCGCCGCAAAGTGGTCGGCGGCCTTTTTTCTCAATTCATTTAAATTCATGCTTAATATCCCAAGCGTCTTCGTGCTTCCTGTGCCTTTTCGTGGCTATTAAAACCAATCGTTCATCTGCAACGAAGCTGGAAGCTTCGTCTACATTTACGCTCCCTCTTCGCCAACCCACGAGGCATAGCCTTCGTTTTCAAGTTCGAGCGCCAGCTCCTTGCCACCGGATTTCACGATTTGGCCATGCACAAGCACATGGACAAAATCCGGGACGATATAGTCGAGCAGGCGCTGGTAGTGCGTGATGACCAGAAAACCGCGATCCGGGCTGCGGAGTGCGTTCACCCCATCGGAAACGATGCGCAACGCATCGATATCGAGGCCCGAGTCGGTCTCGTCGAGAATGCCGAGTTTCGGCTCCAGCATCGCCATTTGGAAAATTTCGTTGCGCTTTTTTTCACCCCCCGAAAAGCCGGAGTTGACCGCGCGTTCCAGCAGGTCGTCGCGGATATTCATGACTTGCTTTTTATTCTCGATGAGATCAAGGAAGTCCATTGCGTCGAGCTGCTCTTCACCCCGGTATTTGCGCACGGCATTCACTGCGGCCTTCAGGAAATACATGTTGCTGATGCCGGGGATTTCGACGGGATATTGAAAGGCCAGAAACAGGCCTGCACGGGCGCGTTCATGTGCAGCCAAGTCGCCGAGGTTCTTTCCGTCAAAGAGGATTTCGCCTTGCGTTTTTTCATAGGTTTCGTTGCCGGCCAGCACGTTCGAGAGCGTGCTTTTCCCCGAACCGTTCGGCCCCATGATCGCATGGACCTCGCCGGGGTTGATCGTCAAGTTGATCCCTTTCAGGATTTTATTTCCCGCCACACTCGTGTGCAGGTTTTTAATCTCAAGTAGTGCCATTGTATTCTCCATCTGTTATTCGACAAAATAATTATGGACAAAATGATTCAGCTCAACTGCACTGGTTCGGATAATTATTTTGTCCGAAATCATTTTGTCAAAACCTCTTAACCAACCGAACCTTCCAAACTAATGCCAAGCAGCTTCTGCGCTTCGACGGCGAAC
>DAOVNC010000091.1 GCA_030630445.1 Kiritimatiellales bacterium
AGCCCCATAAGGAAGGCCATCAACCGCTTCTGGTCAAGGGTCAGCACATCCTTGGCATCGATGAAATAGCCGACGCGGTTTTCGATGGCCTTGGCGGCTATGTCGGCCAGCTTTATCACTTGCTTATCGACCTTGGCTGGCTCGATGGAGTCCGCGAGCAAGGCCTCCTCAAGATCCAGCAGGATCAGCTCGATGTCGCGCTCCAGCTTGATTTCCTTAATGAGCAGATCCGCCTCAAGCCGGATCAGCTTTTTTTCTGCTCAAGGTTGAGGTTGATCGGCAGGTCGAAGATGGACGGTTGCAGGAACTCGATTTCCTCGTAGTCCATCACTTCATCCAGATGCAACTGCGCTAGAAAAAGGAGCTTTTGCTCCAGCGTAAGTACGTTCTTGGCCTTGAGGACAAACTCGACCTTGGTCTTGATGAACTGGCCGTACAATCCGCCAATATCCTTGAGAATGGCATTAGTCTGCTTGGCGGATTTATCCGCCGCCTTTTGCGAGTCGAGCCGCTCTTCGCGCGTCAGCTCCAGCCCCAATTCGGTGAGTTTGCCCGCGATCGCACTCTCAAGCTGCGCACCTTTCTGTGCAAACTCGCTGCCGATCTTCATTAGCTCGCCCTGTTGTTCCTGCGAGAGTTCCTGCGCATGACTTCCCACGGCCAACGTTGCGGCGAGTGCAATTCCAATGAGTGGAAGTTTCTTCATTTAATCCTCCTTTATTCGGTTAGTGTGATTACGACTTTATCCAACTCCCCCGTGAAGGGGAACGGATCCTTATAGATTTTCAAAACATATGCAGGCAGGCCGGAACACCTGCCTGAATTGTTCTCTCGCCACAACTAATCGTGCGGGGTGAGCTCGGCTCCCTTCGGCGTTATTTCCGATACCCGATGGGGGAACTTCTGGATCATTTTCATGTGTTCCCGCAAGGTAATTTGAACTGGCGTCACCGCAAATAATCCTGGGTAAAGTTCGCCATACTTCTCTCCGGGGTCGCGCATAACATTGTAGAAATCCATGCCCGGCAATCCTCCATGCCCCTCAGTGATGTGGATCTTAAAATCATCATAGCGGATGGCACCAAGGGTACCGCCGCTGTAATGGAACATCACGTTACGCCGGCCATGGTCTTCACCAAGCAGGAGTAGCGCCGTCTGATCGATGCCATCTGTGATGCGGTCAACGGGGATGTTATCAAGCGCACCACCCAGGCGAGCGGCCGTGGTAAATAAATCAGTGATGTGCAAGATGTCCACCGGATCCTGGTTGGGCGCAATCATACCTGGCCACCAAGCCATCGCCGGAACCCGCACGCCACCTTCCGTGATGTCACCCTTGCCACCCTTCAACCAAGAGTAGCCGGAGGTCGGGTAGAAGGCGTACATGGGGCCGTTGTCGCTGATCCATATGACCAGCGTATTCTCGGCAATACCTTCGCTCTTCAAGGTATCAAGCATTTGTTTCATGTGCGCATTGTGGGCCGCCATCTCGGAAGCCTGCGCATTGGCTTTATCGACATGCTTGTCGTTGTAGTGAGCCTTTGATCCTTGCAACTGATTTGCGTAGGTTGCCCAGTAGATGAAGAAGAGATTTTCGTCCTTGGCCTTGTCCTTGATATAGGCCGTAATCTGCTTGATCGATTCGGCCTCAAAGGCTTCTTGTCGGTCAGGACCAAGCTTGCCGGCAAGCCCCTCAATAGGCTTACGCCCCTCGCCCTTACGCCCAATGTAACCCGCCACCGACAGGTCAATTCCGGTGCGTTTCAAATATTCCTCTTCTCCGGGGAAGTCGTAGAACATCGCTTTATGGGAAGCCGGTGCGTCCTTATATAGGTCGTGTGAACCGGGCCAGTTGTCGGGTGCGCCATTCCACAGACCGTAGTATGCGTAGTCGTAACCCTGACTCTCCGGCAAATGCTCGGGTTCTTCGCCAAGGTGCCACTTGCCCCACATGGCGGTGCTGTAACCCGCATCGGATAGTACTTCGGCCACCGTCACCTCCTTGCCAGAAAGTCCGTCAGTCTGTCCCGGCCAAAGTACAGTCAGCAGTCCGGTGCGAACCGGATGGCGGCCTGTGTTAATGGCAATTCGGGACGGCGTGCAAGACGGTTCCGCGTAGGCGGTCCAGAAGCGCATACCCTCAAGAGCCATTTTATCTAGTTCTGGCGCGGGGGTGCCGCGATGCTTACCGCCACCCTGCCAACCCATCTCACCCCAACCTACATCATCGGCCAGGACGTAGATAATATTGGGTTTCTTACCGAACTGCTTTTCCAGAGCCGCAAGTTTTTCGTTGATTTGCTCGTCCTCAGTTGCCCATTTGTCCGAGTTCCTCTTTTCCAACGCCAAATACGGCGCGTCGAACTGCTGAGCAAAGGAAGAGCTGATGAATGTAGCCAGTACTATTCCAATAATAGGTCGATGATATTTCATCTTGCTTCTCCTTTACTCCGTTATGGTGATTACAACTTTATCCAGCGCCCCGGTGAAGGGGAACGGGTCCTTATAGATTTTCGAAACCTGCGTACCGGTGTCGCGGCCGATGTCAAACGTTTCGGCCAGCGAGTAGGTGCTGATGTGCATTTGCGGCATCTCGACCTCGTCGACCTTTTCGCCATTCACATGCAGTTCCCCGGTGCCGGCAAACTCGCCGGTCTTGATGAAGTTAAACTTCACGTCGACCTTGCCTTTGGGCAGCTTCCGCGACTTTAGCGTATAGTAGACGCCGTCGAGATAGTTGTAGTCGAAGTAGAGCCGGCGTCCCTTGATGAACATCGTGAAGCCACCGGTCATGCCGCCGACCGCTACAATGACGCCCTCTTCCTTGCCGGTGATCTCAAGCGTGGTTTCGATCATGTGCGAGCGGTTCTTCACCGGAGCCGAAGATTTTTCAGCGATGCGCACCGCGCCGGGGGCGTAGTAGGTGAATACCTTCTGGTCGCCGAACAGGCGATCCTGCTGCTTGGCCAGCCGCGCAATCATGTCGTCGTAGAGTGGGTAGACGTTGTATTTCCACGCCTCCTCGTCGAAGATTTTTTGCAGCTCTTCCAGCTTCTCTGGATACTTGTCGGCGAGGTTGGTGCTTTCGGAAAAGTCCTCGGCCACGTGGTAGAGCTCCCACTCGTCCTGCTCGAACGGCAACACGGTGTTGAGAACCCATGGCATGCGATTGGCGTGCAGCGTAACCGCCTTCCAGCCATCCACCCAGATGGCGCGGTTGCCGAACATTTCATAATATTGCCGCTGCTTGCGATTCGGTGCGTCGGGATCGTTAAAGGCATATTTCATCGAAATACCGTCCAGCGGTTGCTGTTCCACACTGTGATAGATTTTCGGCATTTCAATACCCGCCGCATCTAGGATGGTCGGGGCAATGTCGCTGATGTGATGGTACTGGCTACGCACCTCACCCTTGGCGTTGATGCCGTTCGGCCAATGCACAACCAGCGCATCATGCTGGCCGCCGCGATGCGAACTCTGCTTGAAGTAGCGGAACGGCGTGTTGCCCGCCATCGCCCAGCCGGCGTGGTAGTGGACATAGGTGTTTTCGCGGCCCCAGTCGGCATAGTGGCGCATGTTGGCATCGAACGGGGTTTGCAGGCCGTTCAACACATAGGTCTCGTTGAAGGTTCCGGCCAAACCGCCCTCGCCGCTCGCGCCATTGTCGGAGGTCACGAAGATCAGCGTATTATCCAGTTCGCCAATGCGTTCGAGTGACTCGACCACCCGGCCAATCTGGAAGTCGACGTGTTCGAGCTGCGCGGCAAACGCCTCCATTTGCCGGGCATAGAGTTTTTTTTCGTCTCCGTTGAGCGAATCCCACGCGGGGATTTCCTGGATGCGATCGGTCAGCTGGGTATCCGCCGGAATCGCGCCGATCCGCTTCTGGTTTTCCAGAATCGTCTCGCGCGCCTTGTCCCAGCCCATGTCGAACTTGCCTCGATATTTTTTCAAATAATCATCGGGCGCGTGGTGCGGCGAATGCATCGAACCGGACGCCC
Source organism: Kiritimatiellales bacterium (assembly GCA_030630445.1). GTDB lineage: Bacteria > Verrucomicrobiota > Kiritimatiellia > Kiritimatiellales > Pontiellaceae > Pontiella. The sequence goes on from DAOVNC010000091.1 coordinate 4,002, forward strand.
AGAGCATCATGAACGGGAGGTCGGGTTTGATCGACTTGTGCCCGGTGATCCATTCAATCGCACGGTCGGCCAGATCCTGGTCGAGGTGGACGCTCTTGCGGTAGGGCTCCGGGGTGTGGTCGTTCCACATGACCGGAACAAACTGGTGCACGTCCGCCGCCATGAAGGTGTAGGCATGCTGGAAGCCCTCGCCGCTCGGCCAGCGGTCGAACGGGCCGACCTGCGAGACTTCGTAGAGCGGGGTGTGATCCCACTTGCCTAGCGCATAGTTGATGTAGCCATGCTCGGCCAGATAGTTGGCGACCGACTTGGCACTCTCGGGCATGATGGCGTTGTAGCCCGGGAAGCCCATGGCCGTCAGTGCATGCGAACCGAGCCCGATGGAGTGTGGATTGCGCCCGGCCATCAGCGAAGCACGCGTCGGCGAGCAGAGCGCGGTGGTGTGGAAATTATTGAAGCGAAGCCCGTTCGCCGCCAGCTTATCGATGTTCGGCGTTTCGGTCAGCCCGCCAAAACAGCCAATCTGCCCGAATCCGGTGTCGTCGAGCAGGAAGACAATCACGTTCGGCGCGCCCTCCGGCGGGGTCGGGTCGGTCGGCCACCACTCCTCGGATTCCTCGTAGGAACGGGCTATCTTGCCTTTGAACTCTCCGGCGTGGGCGGCAAGTGCCGTCAATAGTGCAACTACTGTGACCACGAACCATGACCGCTTCATTTTTCGCCTCCCTCTTGATGGTTGCCTCTCAGCGAGAAACCGGATTATAGGACCTATTCCATCCTGTTCAACATCAAAAAGATTAAAACAAAGTCAGCCTCAATCATTAGTGACTTTTGCAGGGCTGGAACGGTCGCAGACTTTCCAGCCCTGGAATTTTCGGAGTCACCCGTTGGGCGAACCAATCCCAGATCGCTAATGATTCAGAAGGTCAGGGGTTCGAAGATTACACGTCCGAAGTTCCAATGCCTGGAACCGGAACCGACCCAGACGAATCCTCCACGCGGGTGGTGAAGGCCGGGAGGGCGATGGCGATGCCTTCGGCCTCGAAGGCATCAAGGATCTGGCGGTTCACTGTATCCGCATGGGCGGTGAATTTCCAATACTCCGGCGGGTGGTACCAATAGATCATGCGCAGTTCGAGGTGGTCGCGCTCGAAATCGTTGAGCCAGACGCGGGGCGGAAATTCCGGGTTAAGCCCTTCGTGATCCTTCAAGAGCTCCTGCACAATCTCGACTGCTTTTTTCGCCTTGGAAGAGGTGATGCCGATCGATAGCGGAATATCGGTTACGCGGCGGATGAAGGGACGGCGGCCAATGTTTTCGATGTCGGTCTTCGCCATCTCTTCGTTGGGGATAATGGCTTGGTGGCCGTTGAGCAGGCGGAGCCGGGTGGAACGCAGGCCGACTTCCTCGACGACACCGTCATAGTGCTTGATCTTAATGCGCTCCCCCACGATGAAAGGCTTGTCCATGATCAGCATGATGCTACCAAAAATATTCTTGAGCACATCCTGGGCGGAGAGCGCGAGCGCCGCACCGGCCACTCCGGCTCCGGCCAACAACGACGAAAGCGGGATGCCCAAATGCTGCCCTCCTTGAAGCAATAGCACCATGGCAAAGATAAAACCCACCAAGCGGCTCATAATGCGAATCAGCTGCGCATCGATGCTTTGCGACTTGATGTGAGGCGCGGAAACAATCACCTCGCCCACACGACGGCCGATACCCAGCACCACCACCATGCTGCAAAAGAGGGTCAACAGCGAAAGGTTGAATTTGACAATGTAGAGTGTCGCCCCGGAAATCACCAACTGGTCTGTGATGATATCGATTGCCTTGACGGGAACAACTGCGGCCATGATGGGAAATACCAGCCCCAGTACATATTTGAACAGTCCACCCGCTGCGCCTCCCCGCGAAACCTGCCGCCCAATGTAGTAGACCGTGGCCATGACAAGAAATGTCCCGAGCAACACCACCGCGAGGCCGATCCATTGCCACACCGCCTGACCGTTCTTTCGTTCCTGCACCGATCCGGGAAGTCGGGTTACCACCTCGGTCAACCATTTGCTGCCGGGCGAGGTCAGGTAGGTGTCGGCAAAGCCCTCGGTGGCCCCTTTTTTATAGGGCAGATGCGCTACGCGCTGGAGGAATTCCCCGGCACGCCCACCGTGTCGGAACTAAATTCATACGAGTCGTCAAGAGACCCCTCCTTGACCAGTTGGAAAGTGATTTCGGTGTTGGGGATGGTCCATCTTTCAATAAGCGAACCGTCCTCGTTGGTCATCGCCTTGAGGTCGGGAATATTCTTTCCCTTCGGTAACTCGATGCGGTCGAGCACCTCCTTGAGTGCCACGGCGGACTCCTTGGCGGAGTTATCGCGCCGAAATTCGGCAACCCCGCTCAGATCCATGCACCGCTTGATATTGCGGATCGCTTCATTTATCTCTGTCCGCGTCCGGACATCGGCCTTGTCCCGCCCCTTTGTCGTGAGCAGGTTATAGGCGGTCTCGCAGTTTTCCATAAAACTGTTCAGCGTCGACCGCGGGCTAGACGTGTCGGCTGAGAGCAACGGATACTCCGGTTCGGCACCAAAGACAGGAATAGAAATCAGCAGAAGCAAGGCCAAGTCTAAACGACTCATAATCCATTCTCCAAAAGATTGGAGAGAGCATAACTGGAATCCGCAAGGATTGGAATGGAGAATTCAGTGTGCTTTCAGGGATGGAAGCATCATCTACATTTTTTTATTTCACATCCTTCACATCGAGGATGATTTTATGGATCTTTCCGGTGAAGCGGGTCTCGTCGCGCCCGATGCCGATGCCTTCGGCGACGGGTGTCTGGTTGTCGAGTCCGACATCCGCCGTTTCATCTGCGGAGAAGATCAAAGGCTGCGTCTTTTCAATCCGGCCTTCGGCAACTTTCTTCCCGTTGACGGAGAGCGTTGCCAAGCCGCCTTTACCCAGCCCACCACCGTCATAGACAAAGTCCAATACGACCGTAGCGGAGCCCGCGGGTACTGCGTCGGGTGCAGCAACGGTGTAGCGATCGAGCCCGAGGAAGTTGTAGGTGTAGACGGGTTTGCCGCCTTGCATATAGAGGCACCAACCACCGAAACGTCCGCCTTGGGCCAGAATCACCCCATTGGCTCCGCCTTCTGGAATCACCAGTTCGGCGGTGATGGTCTTCGAGCGGTTCTTCACATTCATGAAGGTGTTTTCAAGCATACCGTTCATGCCATCGTAGAGCGTGAGTGATGTGCGATCACCCAGCAGATCCGGTCGCCCGGCGAGAGCTGGATTCATGCGCTCGATGACCCGGTCATCGATGGGCAACGCATGATACTTCTCGGCCTCTTTCATGAATAACTTCTTCAGTTTTTCCAGTCTCTTCGGTTCTTCGGCCGCTAGATTCCTCGTGAGGCTGAAGTCTTCCTTGACGTTGTAGAGATCCCAGACGTCAGACGTCAGCGGCGGCTGTTCCAGCGCCTCCCACGGGGCTCGGTGGAGGGTGCGGGCGAGCCAGCCTTCGTGATAGATCGCGCGGTTGCCGAACATTTCGAAGTACTGCGTGGTGTGCCGTTCCTTGGCCTGCGCATCATTAAAGGTGTAGAGCAAACTCGTCCCCTCGATGGGCGTCTGCGGCGTTCCATTTACGCTCTTGGGTTCCGGCAACGTTGCGGCTTCCAGAATGGTGGGAGCAATGTCGATGCAGTGCGTGAACTGTGTTCGCAGTCCGCCTTTTCCTTCAATTCCGTTTGGCCAGCGGATGACCATTCCGTTGCGGGTACCGCCAAAGTCGGAAGCCACCTGCTTGGTCCACGAGAACGGGGCATCGAAGGCGACGGCCCAACCTGCGGCCATGTGCGGGAAGGTGTATGGACCACCCCACTCGTCGATCAACGGAACCAAATCCTCCACCTTCTCGGTAACGCTGTTGAAGTAAGTCATTTCGTTATACATGCCAACGAATCCACCCTCGGCGCTCGTGCCGTTGTCACCGGCAATATAGATAAAGAGCGTGTTGTCCATCTCACCAATTTCTTCCAGTGCCTGGACTAAGCGGCCCACCTCGTGGTCGGTCTGTTCCATGAATCCGGCAAAGACCTCCGCCTGACGGGCAAAGAGTCGACGGTTGGCATCGGGAAGCGAATCCCAGTCCACGATTTCTTCGGGCTTCGGGGCCAATTGGGTACCGGCGGGAATAACGCCCAGCTCCAGCTGGCGCGCGGTCGTCTCTTTCCGAACTTGATCCCATCCCTTGTCGAACTGACCTTTGTACTTATCGGCCCAGACCTTCGGCACATGGTGCGGGGCATGGACGGCACCGGTGGCGTAGTAGACGAAGAAGGGCTTGTCCGGTGTCATTGACTGTTGGGCTTTCACCCAATTGATGGCTTGGTCAGTCATGTCGACGGTAAAGTGATAGCCCTTCGTGTGCGGTGGAGTGACGCGGGTGATGCCATCGTAGATCAGCGGGTACCACTGATCCGTCTCGCCCCCGATGAAGCCATAGAACTTATCGAACCCCTGATGGGTCGGCCAGCGATCATAGGGTCCCGAGACACTGGTTTCCCACGCAGCCGTTTCGTGCCACTTGCCGAACGCGCCGGTGCTGTAGCCGTTGAGCCGGAGCATTTCGGCCAGCGGAGCGACGCTGTTCGGAATCTGCCCGGTATTCCCGGGGAAGGCCGTCGCGGTCTCCATGATCGAACCCGTGTTGGTGGTATGGTGATTGCGGCCGGTCTTAAGCGCATTACGCGTTGGCGAGCAGAGCGCCGTGGTATGGAAATTATTGAAGCGTAGCCCTTCTGCGGCCAGTCCGTCGAGCGTTGGGGTTTTGATGGGTCCGCCGAAGGTGGAGGTTGCCCCGAAGCCGACATCATCGATCAACACGATCACCACGTTGGGAGCCCCCTTGGGCGCCTTGATTTCAAAACGTGGCGGCGCTTTGACATTGCGCACATCCAATTCGCTATAGGTAGGCCGCTCGGGTTCCTGAATAGGCAAAGTCCTACGATCCAACTTTTCCTTCGCCGAGACGGACGAGATCAATCCCGCCAGCAGGATTCCCTGCATGATACCCATTGTGCGTACAGTTTTTTTTCGCATGGTTCTTTCTCCTTTTATCTTATTCCACTAACTCAATTTCACCCGGCCGCCAGCTCTGATCGATCCAGGGCTTGAGCGGGGAGTACATACGAAGGATGACGAACCAGCTCTTCCCGGGAATCGTCTCAATCCAGTTGTTCTCGTACCCCTCCGGTGCCTTGGAGCCGAAGTAAATGGTAAAGGATCCATCCTTGTTCTTCTTGAGGCCCTCGTCATTGCCGCCGACGCTCGGGGATTTCTGGTTGTTCTGGAGCATGGAGCGGGTCTGCGTATCATATACCGTGACGGCCCAGAAGTTTCCGACGGGCGGGTCGGCGGGGATTTCAAGCTTGTAGGTTTTGGCGCCGTCGAAAGGCTGCCCGCTGGAATCGACGTACGTGATCGCATAGTCCGATCCGGTGCCCAGCCTCGGGGCGGCCATGGCGGGAGTGACTGCGGTGTAGGGATAGTGGAACATCACGCGGGCGTCCGTATTCATGGTCTGGCCGTCTTCGCCGTTGAAGAAGACATTGCGGTCCGTGTAGCCCATGATCCAGGCGCTGTTCGTATCTGGATAGACGCGAACGCCTTTCATGTTCTTCTCGTAGCGCGGATACCACACGATGGAGCGCGCGGCGGCGTTGGCGATCGCGACGCCGTCTGCCATGAGTTTCTTCATGCGCTTGTCAGGATTGAAAGGCTTCCCCT
>DAOVNC010000023.1 GCA_030630445.1 Kiritimatiellales bacterium
GTGACGGGTGGATCGGCCGGAGGGATCGGAAACAGCGCTGCGTACAACTGCATTGTTTGGGGAAATACGGCAACAGGTTCCGGAAATAATATTTATGGCGGAGAGCCCGTTAATACGTGTTCCCCCGACGGGGTGGTTCATGGCGTAAATGGGTGTATCACCAGCGACCCGCTCTTTATGGACGGAGCGGCTGGAAACTTTCAGATTCAGGAAACGTCTCCCTGCATCAATGCCGGAAACAACCTCTATGCCCCCGACGGAACCGATCTGATCGGAAGCCCCCGTATTGTTGCGGGAACCGTCGACATGGGTGCCTATGAATATTATGAACTCACCAGCTTCGTAATTTCAACAACGTCGGGCGCGAACGGTTCGGTTTCCCCGATCGATCCAGAGGTGATTCAGGGCGAAGACCAATCCTTTGCGATCCACCCGGCCTACGGCTATCGGATCGAGTCGCTAACCGTGGATGGATCACCGGTTGCCATTACGACGAACTACACATTCACCAATGTACAATCGGCGCACACATTCGACGCACTCTTCACGGCGGATGTTGTTTATGTCGATGCATCGCAGCCGGGCGATTCGGGCGATGGCCTGAGCTGGGTCACCGCCAAGCAAACCCTTCAAGCGGCCGTGGATGCCGTCGGCCACGGAGGCACAGTGCTGGCGACCAACGGAACCTACGCGGTCGGCGGAACCATCACGCCGGGCTATGCGCTGAACAACCGCGTCTGCATCACCCGTCCGATCGCCGTGCAGTCGGTGAACGGGCCGGAGGTCACGCTGATTCAAGGTGCTGCCGGATCCAACGGGGGCAACGATGTGGATTCCATCCGCGGAGTCTTCATGGAAAACGGATGTTCGCTGAGCGGGTTCACCGTAACGAACGGGTATTCCATGGGCAGCGGGGATTTCGCGATGGATCGATCCGGCGGCGGAATCTGGATTTCCTCCGGCTGCGTGGTCTCGAACTGTGTGCTGACGGGGAACGCTGCAACGTACGGCGGCGGGGTCTATCTCCGGTCTGGCGGCGTACTCGGCAACTGCCTGCTGACGCATAACTCGGCAAGCAACGACGGAAGCGGCGCGTATTTGTGGCAAGGCGGCACCTTGAACAACTGCACGCTGAGCCTGAACTTTGGAAGCAACTATGGCGGCGGTGCCTACCTGTACTATGGCGGAACCCTCAACAACTGCATTGCTTGGGGAAATACGGCGGGATATGCCAACGACCTGATCAAGATCGCGACGGGGCCCGTTCTTCGGAATACCTGTGCGTCAACCGGAATCGATCCGGGGGATGTTGGATGCATCACCGACGACCCGATCTTTGTGGACGCTGGAAATGGAAACTTCCAATTAGCGGCCAGTTCCCCCTGCATCAATTCGGGCGACAATCTTTATGCCGAAGGCTCAACCGATCTGGCCGGGAACCCGCGCATCAACGACGGAACCGTCGATATGGGCGCGTTTGAAAACCAGCTGGTGCGGTTCTTGATCACCACAACGGCCGGGACGAACGGTTTGATTTCCCCCGAGAGTCCTTGGGTCTATCAGGGCGGCAACCAAACCTTCGCGATCCAGCCGGAGTTTGGATACTACATCGACTCGCTCGAAGTCGATGGCTCTCCCGTTGCGATTGCGACGAACTACACCTTCTCGAATATTCAGGCGTCCCACACGCTGGCCGCAACCTTCGCAACCGATCCGCACACCCTGACGGTTGAAAGCGGAACGGGCGACGGTTCCTATACGATTGGAATCGAGGTGGCGATAACGGCCGATGCGCCGTTGGCCGGATATGGTTTTTATGAATGGACGGTTGAGCCATCGGAATACATGGATCAGTTGACCAACCGCTACACCGCAACAAGCCTGTTTACCATGCCGGAATCAAATGTCACCGTCACCGCAAACTATGGATTGCTCGAAACCTATGCGGACGCCTCCCGCTCCGATGATTCGGGAGACGGAACAAGCTGGGGCACGGCGAAAAAGACGATCCAGGCGGCGGTGGATGCCGTTGGTCCCAACGGTACGGTCTGGGTGGCCGATGGAGCGTACAATACCGGTGGTTCGGTTACACCGGGCTATTCGTTGTTGAACCGGGTGTGCATCACCCGAGGCATCGTAGTTCGCTCCGTCAGCGGAGCCGACGTCACCTATATCAGTGGGGCGGAGGCCGTGCGCGGTGTATTTATGGAAAGCGGAACCACACTCTCCGGCTTTACGGTTGTTCAGGGGGAAACCCTCAAATTCACGGGACCCGAGGATCCCTATTTTGACCGTTGCGGCGGCGGCATCTTCCTGCAATCCGGTTGCGAGGTTTCCAGTTGCCGACTGATCAGCAATACCGCCGACTATACCGGCGGCGGAGCGCACCTGCATCATGGAGGAACGCTGAACAACTGCGCGATTATTGATAACTATGCAGACTATGGTGGCGGCATAAAAGTAAATGGCGGTGGTACATTGAACAACTGCACCATCAGCGACAACCGAGCCTTTTTCGGTGGCGGCCTGTATATGGATAGCGGCGTGCTGAACAACTCGATTGTCTGGGGGAACACCGCCGGAACCGGAAATGATATGTATCTCGCGGGCGTCAACACCATTCGGAACACCTGTTCGACAGAAGGTATTACGCATGGCGTAAATGGTTGTGTTAAAAGCGACCCACTCTTCGTGGATCTGGCCAGCGACTACCATCTGCAAACCACGTCGCCATGTATCGATGGAGGCGACAATGCCTATCTTACCACGCCTGCGGATCTCGACGGCATCCCGCTCCCGTTGGACGGCGATGCAAATGGAAACGCCGTGGTCGATATCGGGTGCTACGAGTTCGTAAGCGCCGACGCCGACTCCGACGGCGACCGCATGGATGACCGGGGCGAGATCATTGCAGGAACCGACCCGCTCGACCCGGAATCCTATTTCCATGTAACAACGGACACCACCGACGGGCTACCGCAACACATCATCATTAATTGGGAGGCGGTTACGGGGCGGGTCTACAATGTGCTGTGGACACCTTCCCTGATGGAACCCTTCCAGCCCTTGGAAATCGGCATTCAGTATCCCCAGTCGAGCTACACCGATACGGTACATACGGTCGAATCATCCGGGTTCTATCGCGTGGTCGTCATGCTTGCCGACTATGATTCGAATGGCAATGGCCTGCCGAACGATTGGGAGGATGAATATGGCGTATCCGATCCATATGCCGATGTCGACTTCGATGGGTTCGACAATCTGTCCGAGTTTATCTCGGGGACCGATCCCACCAACGGGGTTTCATTTTTCACCGTTGGCCAAACGCTTGCGGATGTGGGAGGAACAAACTGTTTTGTGGTGGAATGGATCTCCATTCCCGACCGCCTCTACAGCGTTCAGTGGAGCACCAATCTCGTATCCGGCTTCCAAATATTGGAAGCCGGTCTGGAATATCCGCAAAGCAGCTACACCGACACAACCCACAACGCCGAATCGGCCAGCTTCTACAAAATCAAAGTGCAACTGAAGTAGCGAGGTGGGCTGTGGGAATTTTCCCGCAAAGTGTATCCGGCTATCCCCCGTCACGGAACGCAGTGGGAAACAGGAGTGGATTCATTGGCGGTGGCATCGCTCCAAGTTCCTGTCACAAAGCCTCGTTGAGTTCGCCCGATGCTCGCTAGGGTACAGCGATTGGGCCATGGTGTTTTATGAAAGACAGAAGAGTCGGGGGAAAAACCATCAGGCGGCGATCCGAAGCCTCGCCTATAAATGGGTGCGGATCATCTACCGTTGCTGGAAAGACCACGAGCCGTACGACGAGGTCAAGTATATGTCAAGCCTCGCCAAAAACGGTTCGTGGATAATTCAGGAAATGGGAAAGGAGAAACTTGCTTAAAGAACGAAGATTCAGATTGACGGATAGGCTCAGATATCTTCGGGAGGCACGTCCTTCAACATGGAATGTTTGCCTGTCGTTGTTGGGAAAACGACGGTGTGGGACGCGACTCTTTTGAAAAAAGGTCGCGTATTTGTCCGCCGGGTTTCCTATGGACAGAAGTCCAAAGCCTAAAGCCTACTTCTCCAGCATATGCTTGATGTCGTTGGCGTAGAGGTCGGGTTCGAGGAGGAAGGAGTCGTGGCCTTTGTCGGAGTGGACGGTGATGTGCTCGACGGGGATGCCGTTGCTCTTGAGCTGCTTGACGATGTAATCCTGTTCGTCGGGATAGAAGCAGACATCGGAGTCGATGCTGAAGACGAGGTATTCCTGATGCTTGCAGCCGTTGAAGACCCCAGCGTAGCTGGTTGCGCCAAGATCGCGGAGGAGATGATACTTGATCCACCCGGAGCTGAGGTAGAGGTAGGCGTTGGCATCGAACCGCCGAACAAATTTCCGGCCTTGGTGGAGGATGTAGGATTCGAGCGGGGACTTGATCTTGTACCAGGAAAATTCGTCTTGCTCCTGTTCGCATTTTTCGGTCATGCGCGCTTCCATGGCGTGGAGGGAGACGAAGGTTTTGTGGGAGATCATGCGGGCGAGCGCGAGGCCGCGCAGGGGGGCTGGGCCGTCGTAGTAGTGCCCGTTGCAAAAGTTTGGATCGTTTTCGATGGCGAGGATCTGCTCGAGGATGTGGGTGCGCGTGAGGATGGTGGCTTCGATTCCGCAGGCGATCGGGATAATGCGCCGAACCTTTTGCGGGTAGCGCGCGGCAAAGTTCATGGCGAGCATGCCGCCGAGCGAGGAGCCGATGGCGGCGTGGAAGGTTTCGATGCCAAGTTTGGAAAAGAGGGGAAGTTGGGAGTCGACGATGTCGCTAAAACTGATGTGCGGGAAGTCGCCGCCGTATTCCTTTCCGGTTTCGGGATTGATGGAGGCGGGGCCGGTGGAGCCGTAGCATCCTCCGAGATAGTTGGCGCAAACCACGAAAAACCGGTTGGTATCCACCATTTTACCGGGGCCGACAAAGTCGTCCCACCAGCCGGCCTGGCACTCTTCGTTCCATTTTTCCCCAACGCCCGGAACTTCGGGGTTGAAGCCTGCCACGTGCTGGGAGCCGGTTAGGGCGTGGAAAACCAGAATGGCGTTGTCTTTGTTTTCGTTGAGTTCGCCGTAGGTTTCGTAGGCGAGGGTGACGGGGCCTAAAGCCTGTCCGTCGTGCAGTACGAGGCGGGCTTCATGGCCTTCGCCATAGGTAAAAAACTGAGTTCTTGCTTCCATTGCGTCCCCACTAAAAAAGCCATCCCCGGAGGGATGGCTCTGTTGTCCTGTTATCCGGTAACTAGATGTTGTCCAGAGCTTGGTCGATATCAGACAGGATATCGTCGATATGTTCAAGCCCTACAGAGAGGCGAACCAGATCCGGGGTGATGCGTCCGGCGGCCTGTTGCTCTTCGCTCAACTGCGAGTGGGTGGTGGAGGACGGATGGATGGCCAGGCTGCGCGCATCGCCCACGTTGGCGAGGTGCGAGAAGAGTCCGAGGCTCTCGATGAACTTCTTGCCGGCCTCCGCACCGCCCTTGATACCGAAGATCACCATGCCGCCTGCGCCGTTGGGCAGGTATTTCTGTGCCAGCTCGTAGGACGGGTCGCCTTCGAGTGCCGGATGGCGAACCCATTCGACCTTGTCGTGGTTCTGCAAGTGCTTGGCCACGGCCAGTCCGTTTTCGGAGTGGCGCTCCATGCGCAACGGAAGGGTTTCGATGCCTTGCAACGCCATCCATGAATTGTCGGGTGAGATGCAGGCTCCAAGATTGCGTAGCGGAATGAGGCGCATGCGCAGGATGTAGGCGAGGGGGGCCAGGTCGCCAAGGTCGTTGGCGAAGCTGACGTTCCAATAGCTCGGTTCCGGGTCGGAAAGCAGCGGATGCTTGCCGGTGGTCCAATCAAATTTGCCGGAGTCGACCACGATGCCTCCGATGCCCGTGCCGTGTCCGCCGAGCCATTTGGTTAGCGAGTGGACCACGATATCCGCGCCGTGTTCCAGCGGACGGCAGAGCGCCGGCGTGGAGAAGGTGCTGTCGACGATCAGCGGCAGTCCGTGGGCGTGGGCAACGTCGGCGATGGCCTGGATGTCGACGACGTCCAGCAGCGGATTGCCAACGCTTTCGCAATAGAGCGCCTTGGTTTTGTCGGTGATCGCTGCTTCGTAGTTTTTCGGGTCGGTCGGATCGACAAGGTTAACCTTGATGCCCATGGAGGGAAGGATGTCGTTGAACTGGGTGTAGGTTCCGCCGTAGAGATTGTTGGCCGAAACAATTTCGTCGCCGGATTTTGCCAGGTTAATGATGCTGTAGAAAATGGCACTGGTACCCGAGGCGACGGCCAGAGCGGCCGCGCCGCCTTCGAGGGCCGCGAGGCGCTGCTCGAGCACGTCAGTGGTCGGGTTCATCAGGCGGGTGTAGATGTTGCCAAGTTCTTTCAGCGTGAACAGGTTTGCGGCATGTTCGGTGCTGTCGAAACGGTAGGATGCGGTGCGGTACAGCGGTACGGCATGCGCGTGGGTGGTCGGTTCTGCCGATTCATAGCCGGCGTGCAGGCATTTGGTTTCCAGTTTGCTCATGGTCTTTCCCTTTATGTTAATGTTACGGAGCGGGTAGGGGGAAACTCTGAGGAAAGACATCGAACATTTTCCCTTCCGGGAACACATCGTTGCTCTGCGCTGCAAAGCCTGGCCTTGGCACCTTCTTGCTTCCAGGTTGCCGGGCGATCTCAGGGCCAGTTCCCTCACGCCGCTCTTAATGCTTAAAAATATGAGAAATAAGGTAGTGTATTGCGGAAATTAGTCAAGCGACTTTTTAATTATTTTTTTAACGACTCTATGGCAAGCACTTAGGGGGTAGTAAAATATTGGAATCCCAATTCCCCCGAAACGCGCCCCCTTCGGGAGGCACGTCCTACACCATTTCTCCACAATCAACGCTGATCACTCCACTTCACGTTGTAGGACAAGGTTCTTTTTGAAAAAAAGGCCGTGTTGCCTCGCGGTATATTGACTCTTTCCGCGCCTCTTACGCGCATGAAGAATCCATGCATAGAAGATAATTATCCTATTCTACGCAGATTTGGATTCTGCTATGGCCGCGCGCAGAAGTTTTAATTCGGACGGCTTGGCCCGGCGCCATTCGCCGGGTTTCAGATCGTCAAGCCGGATTGGGCCGATGGAAATCCGCATGAGGCGAAACACCTTTTTGTCGAAGTGCTCCATCAGACGGCGGATGTGCCGGTTTTTACCTTCACCGAGGGTGATGGTGTACTCAACGCCGGCCCGGGTATGCTTGCCCTCGTCGATATCCAGAACACGCAGTGTTTCGCCCCGGTTGGGGATGCCGCGCTTCATTTTCTGTAGTTGGTGGTAGCCGATCGGCTTGTCGATCCAGACCTTGTAGACCTTTTCAATATGATGGCGCGGGTGCATCAGCGCGTGGGCCAGGCCGCCATCGTTGGTGACGATGATCAGCCCTTCGCTCATGAAATCGAGCCGTCCAACGGTGTAGACGCGCTCCGGCAGATCCTCAAGCAGATCCAGCGCAGTGGTGCGGCCTTGCGGGTCGTTCGAGGTGCAAATTATCTTGGGAGGCTTGTTCAGCAGAATGGTGACGGATGCCTCCTTGGCCACCGCTTTGCCATTGCAGACCACTTTTTGTGTTTCGGGATCAACCTTGGTTCCAAGCTCCGCAACCGTCTTGCCATCGATGGAAACCCGCCCGGCGGTGATGAGCGTTTCGCAAAAGCGACGCGACCCAAGCCCGCAATCGGCCAGGAATTTCTGTAGTCTGATTTCAGCCATTATGTATGAGGGGGCGATAACAAAAAAACACTCCAGGCGGGGCCGGGAGTGCTTTCGAAATCAATCCGGTCTGAATTAGTCTTCAGACTTGGTTTTCGGCAAACCGTGCGCGCGGTCGCCATCCTGCCATTTACCGGCTTTCTTCAACACCTCGACACGCTCGAAGCGTTTGAGTACGTTGCGTTTCGCGCGGATCTTGGCCGCGCCTTTCAAGCTGCTGTGCATGGACATAATAAACTCTCCAGTGTTGTTTCCTCAAAAAATGATCGCGGAACTTAACCATAATCCACTCGGTTGTCAAAATCTAAGTTTTGCCTTTTTGGTGTATCTCCCGCTATGATCCGGACGCAATGAAGGCAAGAAAACACAAGCGTGGGGTCGTCCGCCATTTTAAAGTGCTTCTTCTGCTGGTGCTCCTGTACCTGTGCGGAACGGTGGGCTACTATTTTTTGCCGTGGACCGTCCGCAAACCGGTCTACATGCTCAGCCCCAAGCTGAATCGCACGCTGCGCCTCAAGGGATTTAAAATCGTGGAAGGATGGGATGGCCTGGGGTTGTGGGGGCGCGACTGCCGCGCGGCAGTGGAGCCGGGACACCGGGGCGACCATGCCTACGGAGGGTATCCTGCATGCGGGCGCGAACTGACGCTGCTGGAAAACGAGGGCTACGTCGTGGGCTACAGCGAACCGCTGCGCAATCCGCTTTGGGTAGCCTACCGGGTTTTCGATGTGCCGTCGCTGGAGTCCGGCAAGCGCCCCGGTTTCCGAACCGATCATCGAACCCGGGCCAAGGTCTCGCAGAGGGATTATTCCGGCTCGGGCTATGACCGCGGGCACATGGCCCCCAACTATGCCATCGCGACCCGCTACGGCTCGGACGGCCAGCGGGAAACCTTTTTGATGAGTAATATCGTTCCGCAAACCCCGCAGATCAATCGCCATATCTGGAAGGATCTGGAAATGCGGGTGGCCAAGCGGTATGGCCGCTATTTCGACGAGGTGTGGGTGGTCACGGGCCCCATATTCAACGAGCCGGTCGGACGGCGGCTGTCTTCCGGCGTGGCGATTCCTTCGGCCTACTACAAGATTATGATCGACGAAAAGGGCGGCCAGCTACGGGTAAAAGCCTTTCTCATCGCGGGCAATTGCCCGCCGTACACGCGCATTAAAACGCGGCTGGTGAGCATTGATGATCTCGAAGTACTGACCGGACTGGACTTTTTCCCCGACCTTTCGAAGGACGTCCAGTCCGCGCTCGAATCAAAACCCGCCGGCCGGCTCTGGCCGTGGCTGGGTTCCGCCCTTCGCCATCACTAGAACGTGTGGCGCGGACATTCCTGTCTGCGCGGGCAGGCTGGAAAGCCTGCCCCACATATTAGAAATCGATGATGTTGGAAATATGGTTTTCCAGTTCGGCGATGGGGAGGCGGATCTGCTCCATGGTGTCGCGGTCGCGGACGGTGACGGTGTCGTCCTTCTCGATGGTGTCGAAGTCGATGGTGACGCATAGCGGCGTTCCGATCTCGTCCTGGCGACGGTAGCGGCGTCCAATGGCGCCGGTCTGGTCGTAGAAGCATTTCCAGCGCTTGGAAAGCTGCTCGTAGAGACCGCGCGCTTTTTCAACGAGCGGCTCCTTGTTCTTGAGCAGCGGCAGGATCGCCACCTTGTACGGCGCGATGCACGGGGCGAATCGCAGGACGGTGCGGGCTTCGTAGCCTTCGGGCGCACGCTGGACGCCAGCTTCGGCGGTGAGGACTTCGCCGCCGTCCTTGCCTTTGGGGATCCACTCTTCGCGGTAGGCTTCGCACAAAAGGGCGAGGGCAATGCGGTCGACGCCGGCGGAGGGTTCGATGACGTGGGGGATGTAGCGTTCCTTGGTTTCCTCGTCGTGGTA
Organism: Kiritimatiellales bacterium; assembly: GCA_030630445.1. Lineage (GTDB taxonomy): Bacteria > Verrucomicrobiota > Kiritimatiellia > Kiritimatiellales > Pontiellaceae > Pontiella. The sequence goes on from DAOVNC010000023.1 coordinate 9,681, forward strand.
TTCGAGTTTCTTGCCGCTGGTTTCCTGGTGCTGCGTGAGGTCGAAGTTGCCGCGCGCGGCGATGCCTTCGAGCTCCTGTGTCCCGAAGGGGAAGTCGAACAGGATGTCGGTGCAGGCACTGGCGTAGTGGGCGAGGGCGTCGCCTTCGTGGACATCGCGGTGCATGCGGCCCTCGGGCAGGCCGACCTTTTCGTACCACTTGAGGCGCTCGGCCACCCAATATTCATGCCACTCGGAATCGGTGCCGGGCCTGATGAAGAATTCGAGTTCCATCTGCTCGAACTCGCGTGAGCGGAAGGTGTAGTTGCGCGGGTTGATTTCGTTGCGGAAGGCTTTGCCGATCTGCGCGATCCCGAAGGGAATCTTGTTGCGGACGGTGGAGCAGACGTTGCCGAACTGGGCAAAGATGCCCTGCGCGGTTTCGGGGCGGAGGTAGGCCACGTTGGAGCTTTCCTCGACGGGGCCGACAAAGGTCTTGAACATCAGGTTGAATGCGCGCGGTTCGGTGAGTGTGCCGGGCTCGTTGGTATCGGGTCCGACGAGCTTGGCGTAGGCTTCGAGCGGAATGTCGAGCAGGGCGACGGGTTCATAGTCCTCGGCCTTTCCCTTGGCGACCTTCTTGACTTTCTTTTCCGCCGGGGCGGGCGCGCCTTCGTGGAAGGCAAACAAAAGGGCGTCGGAATCGGTCTTGTGCTTGAGCACGAAAATCTGGTCGGCTCTATACCGGCTCTTGGTTTCGCGGCAGTCGAGCATCGGGTCCTTGAAGTTGCCGACGTGGCCGGAGGCTTCCCATACGCGCGGGTGCATGATGATGGAACTGTCGAGGCCGACGATGTCCTCGCGCAGCTGGGTCATGGATTTCCACCAGCAGTCCTTGATGTTTCGCTTCAACTCGACGCCGAGCGGGCCATAGTCCCAGAAGCCGTTGATACCGCCGTAGATTTCCGACGTTTGGAAGATAAACCCACGCCGCTTGCACAGGCTGGCAAGGGCGTCCATTGTCACGTGATAGTCGTTTGCTTTCATAAGACCGGGGAGCATGCCCAAGCTCCCCGAACCGGTCAAGAATGAAGGAGTTTAATCTATGCAATCGGAGGGATCTGTGGATATTCTCCCTTTCGTTTTTTACGAGGAATTTTTAATGGCCAAACTGGAAACACGCCGGATCAATCCAATCGCACACGTCACCTTGGTGGTGGTAGTGATCGTGATTGTTTTCGAGGTTTTGGTGATCTTCGGATTGTTTGAGCTCAAGGCGCAAACCGTTGCGAAATATGTACCGTGGGCCTACGAACCATTCCTCAAATTGGTCGGCGAACACCCGGAGTCGATTCCGCGCTGGGCGACCGTCGAGGAGCCGGAAGAAGCCGGTCCCACCGAAGCGGTGGGAGCCAATATGACAGGGCTGGAACCTTCGGCGATTCCGTTGTTGGTTCCAACCAACGAAGCTGCGCTGGGTTCCAATGTCGTGCTCGAAGCCAGCGTCCCGCTCGAAACCGAGCCAGAACCCATCCCGGTGGCCGTGCCGACCAATGCGCCCGCCAAACCGGAAGAAATCGTTCCGGTTGGCTAGCCTGCAACCTCCGCCGAAGTTTAATTTTGCGATCACTGCTGTCCGGTAAAAGTTTCATAGGATGGATACCATCTGGAGGGCATCGTGTTCATCTGGCGGTTTCAAGGGCTTTGATAGATTCCCGACCTGAAGAGGCAGGAAGCCTATTATCACCGCAACGTCCGCATCGAAGACAATGCGCCCGAAACGTTCGACGTTCCGTTGGGCTTTGCAGGGCGACCAAGCGGACGAGGTTGGGAAAGAGTGTTCGTCATGAATCGAAAGTGCAGTATTTGACTCATTCCTTGCAGAAAGAGGCATTGTGGATAACTCCGGAGAGGCGTAGCTTCTCGGAGTCCATGGGGATCAATCCATGAGTACATAATGCAGCTCCATGATGGGCTCGCGAGTCAGTCAAAACTAACAGAGAAGAAAATCATAATGAAAAAAATAACTTATTTAATGATCGTCGGCCTTTTTGCTGTTGTGACCACCAACGCGGCCATCATCAGCTTAAACTTCAACCCCGGTGGTACCGGGAGTGTGGCCGGAACCGAAGTCGTAGGTTTAAATGGGATTCAGGCGGACAGTTGGGTCGACTTGGGAGCCTCGGCAATCGCGGTCGATATTGATGGAGTGGCCGGATCGGCAACCATAGACTATGTATCGGCCTATAACTTCACGGCGACTCCGACTAGCGATGGCTCCCAGAATTCCCTGATGATGAAGCGCGCCATCCGCGTTGGAGGCCCCGGAGACGAAACCATCACGATCTCCGGACTGGGTACCGACTACACCACTCTCGGCTATGATGTCTACGTCTATTTTGGAACGGACAACCACGGGCGGACACACCGGTTTTTGGTAGGCGGCACCGCCGTATCCGGCAAAGAACAGCTGACAGCCACATGGCAGGGAAGTTTCATTCAAACCAGTGCCGACGCCGATGTCGGTAACTACATGGTTGCTAGCGGATTAACCGCTGGGAACTTCACGATTGTTGACAACGGTACATCTCCAGGAAAGGGAGGCATCGCCGGCATCGAAATTGTCTCGAGCGATCATGCGGTTGTACCCTCCGTTTCATCTTTCAGCATTGATTCTTCCTATGTGACACCCGGCTCAACAATTACCCTTTTGTGGGAAACCTTTGGAGCCACCAGCATCGCCATCGATCAGGGCATCGGCGACGTTACCTCAATTTCAACGGATGGAGTTGGAAGCACTCAGGTGGTTGTCAATGCAACGACAACGTATACGTTAACGGCCAGCAACCCGGAAGGATCGGCCACGGGCGAAGCCGGAATCACCGTCGGCCCGCCTCTGGCGACTATTGACTCTTTCAGCGTTGACCGTTCCTATGTGACAACCGGGGAGGTGGTTACCCTTTCTTGGGAAACGGCAAACAGCACCGGCATTTCCATTGAGCCGGGTATTGGCGATGTTTTCCCCATCTCTGCCGATGGCGATGGAAGCACCCAGATTGTGGTCAACGCAACGACGACGTACACGTTGACCGCAAGCAATTTGAATAGTTCGGCCACGGCGGAAGCCACAGTGTTGGTGCTTGGCGGCGTTGCTACGAGCCCTAATATCGTATTTTTTGTGGTTGATGACATGGGGCCGCAGGACACCTCGGTACCCTTCAATGTCGATACCAATGGCAACCCCGTTGCCTATAACTTCAACAGCTACTACGTAACCCCGAACATGGAAAGCCTGGCCGCCGACGGCATGCGTTTTACCACGGCCTATGCCCACTCCGTTTGCAGCCCGACGCGCACCGGCATCATGACCGGGCAAAACAGTGCCCGGCATGCGGTTACCGACTACCTCCGCGGCCTAAATTCTGACGATCCCATCAATTGGCGCAACACCGGAATGAACGAATCCGAAGTGACCCTCATGAAGCTCTTTCAGGCTGGCGACTATCGTACCATCCACGCCGGCAAGGCGCACTTCGCCAACAGCGCAGTGGACATTCATAATCTGGGATTTGATGTAAACATTGCCGGCGGCCACTGGGGTCAGCCACCAGCCGGCTACATCAATGCGGGGACGGCGTACGGTGGGCTTCCCGGTCTCGAGGCCTACGACGGTTCCTCGATGTTCCTGACCAAGGCGCTAAGCATAGAGGCGAACCAGGCGATTGAGGATGCCGTCGTTGATGGAGATCCCTTCCTTCTCTACATGTCTTTCTATGCGGTCCACACGCCCTATGCCACCAATCCGGATGCCACCGGCGACTACAGTGCCGCCGTTAACTCCTACCATACCATGTTTGCCACCATGGTCGAGGGGATGGATATTGCGGTTGGCTCGATCCGCCAAAAGCTGGTCGATCTCGGTGTGGCGGAGAACACCCTGGTTATCTTCATTGGTGACAACGGCACCACCAGCCCTGCCTGCAACATAAATCTTCTTCCTGATGCCCCCTTCAGCGATTGGCCGATGCGGGGAAAAAAGGGGGCGAGATGGGAAGGTGGCATTCGCGTACCGATGATTGCCGCCTGGGCCGCCGCCAATACCAATAATGCCTTCCAGCAAGCGACACCCATCCTTGCCAATAGCATTGAAACCGATATCGTTACGTCTTGGGACATTCCGGTGACCCTCCTGAACATCGCCGGGCTTCCCGGTGATCCCGACTTCGGGCAGGACAGACATGACCTGTCTCCCTACTTCGCTGGCACACCCGGTGGACCCCATCGGCCGCAGGAAGTTCTTATCCACTTCCCGCACAACCATAACAACGATTATTTCTCACTTCTCCGCCAAGGCGACATGAAGCTGATCTACAACTATCAGAACAACACCCACCAGCTCTTCAATCTGGCTGACGATCCGACCGAAAGCGTTGATTTGGCCGCTAGCCAACCCGAAACGCTAACCCGTATGACCCGCGCCCTTGCCCAGCGACTGGACGCCACATGGGGTGCTGCTGGCCCGCTAATCCCGAGGGTCGCCACCACAGCTCCAAATGGGAACGTCGTGTCCATTACCAATGATCCATCGGTCGATGTCGATGCCGACGGTCTCGCCGACACCGTCGAAGATCCCGATCTCGACGGCCTTGTTGACGCCGGAGAGCTCGATCCCGACAACGACAACACCGACGGCGACGGCACCATCGACGGTGCCGAGGTTCGCACCGGCACCGACCCGCTCGACCCATCGGACGACTTCGTTGGCGAGTGGGCTGGCGATGGAACCGGCGGCTTCTCCGCCACCTGGCCATCGGCGCCGGGGGCCTTCTACGAGATCCAGACCACGGATGATCTAACGGAGTGGATCGACACGCCCATTGCCACGGGTATCCCGGCGAACGACCCCGGAACCACCACCAGCTACACGATTCCCGCGAGCGGTGATCCCCAGCGCTTCTATCGTATCGGCCTGCTGCCTTGATCCGTTTGCTAAGCCGCTCTTTGTCTACCGAGCGCAAGCAAAGCAAGGCAAGGCAGGATCTTTATTGGTTCTAATGTGGAACCAAGGAATCATGATTGTTCTTGCTAGTGAATTAGATGACTCTGCGGTTATTCCCGTTATCCGTCGTCGATTCACTGGTTCAAATCCCCTTGACCAAGTGCCATTTGGAGGTAATGACCGACCTATGCGAACGGAGCAACAAGAAAGCTGTGTTGGCGAAGTCGTTATAAACTATTGATTTATCAGGAAACTAAAAGGATCAGGCAATGCAAAATTTATCAAATGAAATCACTGCTGTCCCAACGTTTGAACGAATGATCGACATAAGATGCTTAAAATGAGTTCGTTGCAACTAAATATGACCCTTGGCGACTTGAATCGGATTTCGGGATATGATCGCACCCTTTTACGGAGGGCGAACGATGTATTCCGGAGCAACGGTCTTTTCCCAGTTGATGCAGCAGCTTCCATGGTGGCGGTTCCAGACGTTTGTCGACCGCTATCAAGGCGACTACAAGGTCAAGACTTTCAGGTGCGCCGAACACTTCCGGGTGATGGCCTTTGCACAGCTGACCTATCGCGAGAGCCTACGCGACATCGAGGCTTGCCTGCGCGCCATGGAACCCAAACTTTATCACATGGGCATTCACAGCACCGTGTCGCGCAACAACCTTTCGAACGCGAACGAAACTCGCGACTGGCGCATCTACGCCGAGTTTGCTCAAGTGCTGATCCGGCAGGCCAGGGCGCTTTATGCGGACGACTCCAAATTTCCAGATCTCGACGCGACGGTCTACGCCCTCGATTCGAGCACGATCGATCTTTGCATGGCCCTGTTTCCGTGGGCGCATTTCCGGCGGACGAAAAGTGCCGTGAAGATGCACACGCTACTCAATCTCTGCGGCAATATCCCCGAGTTCATCCTGATAACAGAGGGGAACGTGCACGATGTGAACGTGCTCGATCACATCATCCCGTTGCCGGGAGCCTACTATGTGATGGACCGGGCCTACCTCGATTTCGGACGGCTCCATACGTTACATACGCTCAAAGCCTATTTCGTCACCCGAGCCAAAAAGAATTTCCAGTTTCGGCGCCGGTATTCGCACCCCGTGGATCGAAGCACCGGGATCATTTGCGACCAGACGGTGGTACTCACCGGATTCCATCCGAAACAGAGCTATCCCGAGGCGTTGCGAAGAATCAAGTACCGCGATCCCGACGGACGGGTGCTGGTGTTCCTGACCAACGATTTTTCAATCCCGGCTCTGCTGGTTGCCGATCTGTACAAGGGTCGTTGGCAGATCGAACTGTTTTTCAAATGGATAAAGCAGCATCTTCGGATCAAAGCCTTTTTTGGCACCAGCGCAAACGCCGTCAAAACACAGATTTGGATCGCCGTCTGCGTTTACCTGCTCGTGGCCGTCATAAAGAAGCGGCTAAAAATCGACCGCTCGCTCTACACAATTCTACAGATTTTGAGTGTGTCCGTTTTCGAGAAAACACCGCTATTACAGGCTTTTCAGGGAGCGAGTCACTCAAACGAAGGTGGCGGCAGTTGTAACCAGTTGTCGCTGTGGGACTAATACTGGGACACTAGTGAAATGAAATAATAACATTCAGAGATGATGAAGGTACATATGTTGATCTCAAAGGACATGAAGGTGGAGATTGCTTTGTTAGCATTGGATACGGAGTTACTGAAAAATCAGCATGGAAAGCAGCAAAATTGAATCTCGAAAAAATGA
>DAOVNC010000228.1 GCA_030630445.1 Kiritimatiellales bacterium
CTTCTTCTTTCTTGATGCTCCATATTGCCTCCTTTTGCTTGGCATGTCTAGCACCTAGACAATATAGGGGGCAAAAAAAGGGGAGTCAACTGAGCAAATGCGGAAATTGACCCCAGACTCCGCAGATTTCATCTGCACCCACATAAACTCGTTCCAAACCTTTTTATCAGTTTATTTTAGTATTTTTTACTAGTGGCTCGATAAAGACTACTTATCATTGGGTTTTATAGATCCATGGAGTTAAATATTGGGGAGTTTCATAAATTATTACCGCTTTGCTGCCGTCTCTTCGAGCCAGCCTTACTTCGTGTCTGCCTCCAAATCATTCTGCCTAAATCCTCTACTGCGGTTTTATAGGCAGACTATTTTCCAAAGCGTGTGCAGCTCATCACTACGATGCTTATAAAATCACAACCTTTTCATGCCGGAGCATAGTTGAAACCTGCCGCTTCAACCTTTGGTTTAGCACTCGACCGCTGCCATCGGAAATGATTTGAGCAAATGGCATGGGTTGAGTAGAGTTCGGATTTGCAGCGAATTTTGCGCCGATGCCTCGGCGGAATGGAATGATGAAAAATTATTTTCCGAGCATATGAAATATACAACCCACTCCATCAAACTGCGGAATTTACAACGAGCCAAAGGTTGAATGCCATGGGAAACATCGATCTTAGAAGCGATACGTTGACCAAACCCTCCCCGGCCATGCGGGCGGCGATCACCGATGCCGAAGTTGGCGATGATGTATATGGCGAGGATCCAACGGTGAATCGCTTGGAGGCGCTTGGAGCCGACTTGCTGGGCACCGAAGCCGCGCTGTTTGTCTCCAGCGGAACACAAAGCAACCTGCTCGCCTTGCTGACCCACTGCGGACGGGGCGATGAATATATTGTGGGCCAAAAGGCCCATGCGTATAGATATGAGGGCGGAGGCGCCGCGGTCTTGGGATCCATCCAACCCCAACCTCTGGACTTTGAACCCGATGGAACATTGCATCTTGAGCGGGTCGCCGAAGCCATTAAACCCTGCGATTCCCATTTTGCACGCACTCACCTGCTCTGCCTGGAAAACACGGTGGATGGACTGGCTTTGCCGCTGGATTATTTCCGCAGAGTCCATGCTTTTGCCCAAGCGCACGATTTAAAAACGCACCTCGACGGTGCCCGCATTTTCAATGCCGCCATAAAGTCCGAAACTTCCGTTCGCGACATTGCCCGCGATTTCGATTCGATCTCCGTGTGCCTGTCGAAAGGGCTCGGCGCTCCGGTCGGTTCACTGCTTTGTTCATCGGCCGGGTTCATCACCGAGGCGCGCCGTTGGCGCAAGGTGCTCGGCGGCGGCATGCGCCAGGCAGGCCTACTCGCTGCGGCGGGTATCTTTGCCCTCGAAAACAATATCCCGCGAATGGAAGCAGACCACCAAAATGCCGCGTTGCTGGCCAAAGGGCTTGCGGAAATCCTTGAACTACAGATCGACTATTCCGCCGCACAAACCAACATGGTGTTTGTCGAGGCTCCCGAAGCCCAAGCCGTCGGCCTGGCGGAATATCTAAAACAACAGGGCATTCTGATCCAAGGCGGAAAAAACATTCGGTTGGTGACGCATCTCGATATTAGCACCGACGACATCCATATTGTCATTCGCGCATTCAAAACCTTTTTTTCGCAATAGGAACGGATGCCTGCGACTTGCGGCGTGAATCAATCTTCTGCTTATGAATTGATCATATTCCTCCTGTATGCGATAAACGATGGCTTATGAATAATTCAGAATCCATTTCCCACCGCGATCGCTTCCTACGCGCCTGCACCTGCCAAGCCGTTGATCGCCCACCCATCTGGATGATGCGCCAGGCCGGGCGCTCGCTACCCGAATATCGTGCCCTCAAGGAAGGCTATAAATTCACCGAGCTCGTCCAGAACCCGGAACTCGCCGCCGAAGTCACCCTCCAGCCCATCCGCCGTTTTGGCTACGATGCCGCCGTTATCTTTTCTGACATCCTCGTGATTGCCGAGGCCATGGGACAGAAATACGAGCTGATGGAACAGGGCGGCGTGAAGATGGACTTCCAGCTCAACTCCAAGGCGGACGTCGACCAGCTCGACCCCTCCCGCGTGCTCGACCACATCGCCTATACCCCCGACGCCATCCGCCTCGTCCGCAAGGAACTCGGCAACGAACGCGCCATCATTGGTTTTGCCGGCTCTCCATGGACCCTCGCGTCGTTCATGGTTGAAGGAGGCAGCTCACGCGAAAACACCCGCTCGCGCGCCATGCTCCATAGCGAACCCGAGCTCTTCCGCGCCTTGCTCGAAAAGATTACCGACGCCACCATCACCTACCTCAAGGCGCAGATCGGAGCCGGGGCCGATGTGATCCAGCTTTTCGATAGCCAAGGCGGAACGCTTGCACCGAATATGTTCTGGGAAATTTCCGGACGTTGGATGCAGCAGATCGTCGATGCCATTAGTGGCGAAGTTCCAACGATTGTCTTCGCACGAAACGTCCACCACAACTGGAACGAAGTCGTGCAGACCGGTGCCAACACGCTGGGCATCGACTGGAGCATCCGCCTCGCCGATGTCTGCAAGGAAATCCCCGACACTGTCGCCGTACAGGGCAATCTCGACCCCTCCCTGCTGCTGGCCAAGCCCGAGGCCGCCATCGCCGAAACTCGCAAGATCCTCGAAGAAATGCGCGGGCGCGACGGCTTTATCTTCAACCTCGGCCACGGCGTCCCGCCCGATGCCGACATCGAATCCATCCAAGCCATAACCGAAACCGTGCAGAACTGGAATTAGTTAACCACGGAACACCTAGCGCGGTACAGCCGCAACCAAAACTGGATCAAATAGGCAGAATGATTTTGAGGCAGAATAATTTCCCTTTCTGGATGAACGGCAACAATCATTCTGCCTGCAAATTATTCTGCCTAACCTGTTTGAATGGAGAGCTCTCCAGAGACGGGTTTCTGAAAACGTGCATAAAAACAACGAAATTGACGGATAGTAGTAACAGAATACACGGAACATCAGAATCTGCATTTTTTCCGTGTATTCTGTGTATTCCGTGGTTTTAATCCTCACCATGAATCCAATCACCGTCAGCCTCGATCAGCTCCGAAAATATAATGTTCCGGGTCCGCGCTACACGTCGTATCCCCCCGCTACGCATTTCTCAGATGAGTTTCAAGTTTCAAGTTTCAAGTTTCAAGCATCCCCTCTCTCCCTCTATTTCCACCTGCCCTTCTGCGCCAAACAATGCCTCTACTGCGGCTGCACCAACATTGTCACCGGCGACCAAGGCAAGAGCGCGGAATACCTCAACTACCTCCAGCGCGAAATGGAGATGCGCGCCAAACACATCGCCTCCGGCTCCGAGGTGGTGCAAATCCAGCTCGGCGGCGGCACCCCCACCTTCCTGCTCCCCGAAGAGATTGAACAGCTTGGCGAAATGATCCGCGCAAACTTTCCCATGGCTGAAACCATCGAAGCGGGCGCCGAGATCGACCCGCGCTGCCTGACGAAGGAAAAAATCGAAGCACTGCGCAACGCCGGCTTCAACCGCGCCTCGCTCGGCGTGCAGGACACCAATCCCGATGTGCAGAAAACCATTGCCCGCATCCAGCCTTTGGAGCAAGTCGCCACCGCCAATCAATGGCTGCGCGACAGCGGCATGGAGTCCATCAACTTCGACCTCATCTACGGCCTGCCCGGCCAGACGGTTGAATCGTTCAGCCAAACCATCGACGACGTACTCACGCTCTCCCCCGACCGCTTTGCCGTCTACAGCTATGCCCATATTCCGTGGATCAAGCCGTTCCAGAAACGCTTCGAGGACCAACTACCCGACGTTGAAACCAAACTCCAACTCCTGCAACTCGCCATCGAAAAGCTGACGGGCGCGGGCTATGTCTACATCGGCATGGACCACTTTGCCAAACCCGGCGATGCCATGGCCAAGGCGCTGCACGAGGGCACGCTTCAGCGCAACTTCCAAGGCTACAGCACACTCAAGGGCGTCCAGCTTCACGGCATGGGCATGTCGTCCATCTCGCACATCGGTGGGCGCTATCTCCAGAACCAAAAAGATCTCGATGTCTACTATGCCGATCTCGATGCCGGCAACCTCCCGCTTCTGCGTGGCTACACCATGACCGCCGAAGACCAAATCCGCTACGATGCCATCATGCACATCATGTGCAACCTCTACATCGACTACGCCCAGCTCTCCGAACAACTCGGCCTCGACTTCACTGACTACTTCAAGGCCGACATCGCCTCGCTCGGAGACCTCGAATCCGACGGCCTCGTCCGCCGCGAACCCGCCGGCCTGCACGTCACCCCGCTTGGCCGCCTCTTCGTCCGCATCGTCGCCATGCGCTTCGACGCCTACCTCCAGGAAGGCGACCGCAAAGGCCGCTACTCGCAGACGGTGTAATGTGAGCAAGCGTTCCGCTTGCTTCCTGCCCAACCGGGACAAACGAGCGGGACGCTCATTCTACTTTTTAAAACACCGCGGTTGACAAAAGTTAACAATCGCTTTAGAACGAGACCCTATGACCAAGCGAATCAATCGAACGATATTCAGTGAGAAATTAATCAAAGCGGGCATGACCGCGTCCGCACTGGCCGAAAAGCTGGGCGTATCGCGTGCCGCCGTGTCCAAATGGATGAACGGCGAATCCTTCCCAAAACCCGACAAGCTGTTGCGCATCGGCATGCTGTTAGGAACCGGCTATGATGAACTGGTAGTCGCGGAACCCGATATGGTGGCCGAACCGGTGGTGGCCTATCGCGCCAAAGCGAACCGCGTTACCCGCGAACAGCATGTGGTCTGGGCCAAGGAGGCAGGCATCCGCTTGCGTAAACTGGCGGATTGCCTACCCAATACCATGCAGAAGCCGCCCGTTCTGAAAGAACCTGTAACGGCCTATAACTATGTGGCACGGGTCGCCGCTCAGGTTCGCCGCGAAATAAAGCGCCCCGACGACAAGCCGATTGAAATCAAGGATCTACTTCAACTTTTCGATGACCTTCACGCAGTAATTATTCCGGTATTCTGGGGCGACACAGAACATCACGGAAATGCCCTGCACGTTTATCTTCCCGACTCGCTGACCACATGGATCTGGCTGAACCTTGATAGTAAATTCCACGACTTCCTATTCTGGATGTCGCATGAGCTGGGTCATGCCTACGCCCCGGATCTGACCGGAGACTATGCGGAGGATTTTGCGGATCTTTTCGCGCAACTGCTGCTCTTCCCCGCCTCCTGCGTGGAATCGACCTACAAACAGCTGACCGGAAAAACAAAGACAGCGCGGTGGACCTACATCAGGAAGGAAGCCGAACACCGCAATATTTCTTTCTACACCATTATCAAAGCCCTTCGGCGCTACTCAGAGGAAGAAAGGCTGGAAGAAATCGTCTTTTCGGACGCGGATATTTCCAAGCACTTCGCCATTCTAAAATCGAGCGCGCCTTCCGTCGCGGACCAACTGTTCAAGCAAACCGAGCCAACTCCCAAGCAATACATCCAAACCTTGGAACGGGCTTTCAAAACACCTTTCTTCGAGGCGCTCAAAGCGTTCAATGAAAAGCAACCTCTCTCCGAGCATTTCCTGACAAACATCATGAATATCCCACTTACGGATGCCAAAGCCCTTGCGGCAACCTTGGGATAGCATGAAATCTCCGCCGCGCCTGATCCTTCTCGACAGCAATGCCTACCTGAGGCTGGCGGTAAGTATTCATCCCCTGTTAGGACAACGATTCGGTCGAGACAAACAAGAACAAAACGTTATACGCGTGATCCAGAAACTTGATCAGGAATATGATAAAAATCCGCGCCTGAAAAATAAGTTTCACTGGGTCAAAGACGATCCCTATGCGGAGAACAGGCGAGCGGAGCGACTGAACATCGCACCCAAACAACAGAAAGAAGTTGATCAGGCGGTTTCTTATATCTGGACGGAAGAGCGAAACTCCGAGTACTCCCTTTCCCCGGTGGATGTTCAAGCACTTGCCATTGGGTTTGTGAAGCAATGCCCGGTGGTCACAGATGACATTGGCATGCAGGAAATCGGAAAACTTCTGGATATTGAGACATGGAGCACTATTCAACTCCTCCGACTCATGCAAACTGAAGAGCTGATCTCCTTGGAAAAATGCATTGAAATCGTTCGCTATTTGGACCAC
>DAOVNC010000430.1 GCA_030630445.1 Kiritimatiellales bacterium
ATTTAAAGATGATGAAGGTACATATGTTGATCTCAAAGGACATGAAGGTGGAGATTGCTTTGTTAGCATTGGATACGGAGTTACTGAAAAATCAGCCTGGAAGACAGCAAAATTGAATCCGGAAAGGTTTTCCCTCCTTCCCTGCCTTTTTTCTCTTTCTGCCGCGAAACGCAAACTGGCGTCCTGCCTCCCTGGTATTCCGTCAGAGTCCGAAACCTCCTGCCGGGAATCCCTCGACGATTTACGTAGATGTTGCTAGCGTTTAAACCATAACCCAACTAGGAGCAGAAAATCATGCCCATCAAAATTATCTCAATGATAAAAATAACCGTTCTTGCTGCTGTGTTATTTCCCGCCATGGGAGCATTCCCGAAAGGTACCGGTATGACTACTTCACTTCCCCTTGACTTATCAGCTATGCTCCAGCCCTTTCCAGAAAGCGCGGTATATAAGGAAGCGGACTATCACGTTTGGGGTGCCCAGATTACGAAAGGCGATGATGACCGATACTATATGGTCTATTCACGGTGGGCCAAGAAAGGCGGCGACTGGTTAACGACATCCGAGATTGCGTTGGCCAGTGCAGACCGTATTGAGGGACCCTATCAGCACGAGAAGGTGTTGCTGAAAGGAAGCGGGGCTGGCCACTGGAATGAACTGATGGCGCATAACCCCAAACTCAAACGTTTTGAAGGAAAGTATTATCTCTATCACATATCCAGCAAATCCGGGCCGACCCGGGGACACATTCGCGATAGCCAGCGTATTGGCGTGGCTGTGGCAGGCCATATTCAAGGCCCCTATGTCATTTCAGAGAGTCCAATCATAGAGCCGGGTACACCGGCGCATAACATTACGGTTAATCCCGGTGTTACCCGTATGCAGGATGGCCGCTACCTCATGATTCTCAAAGGCGATCTTAAACCCAAGCAACCAACGGATCGCATGGGGCAGCGGGTGCAGGCTATGGCGATCGCTGATCGCCCGGAAGGACCCTTTAAAATGCTGCCTGAGCTTGCGCTGCATGATATCGACAGCGAGGATGCCTCGCTCTGGTACGATGCCAAGCGGGAGCTCTACTACGCCGTCTACCATGCCCATACCCACCTCGGCCTGCTCGAATCCGATGATGGAATATCCTGGCGCAAAGCCGAGCACAACTTGATCACAAGCAATGAGCTTGAGCGAAAAGACGGATTGATTCTGAAGAGTAGGCGTCCTTTGCAACGTCCCAATGTTTTTGTCGACAACGGGGTATGTCGCGCAATGACGGTATCGCTGGAAGCCCGTGGTGGGTGGTTCTGCGTGGTTGTGCCGCTTGACACCGCGAAATGAGCACAGATTATTCTTTCTGCGGCCTATGGGATTCAACCCATTCGCGAGGTGTCATATCAAGCGCTTGGCGGAAGATACGGTGGAGATGCCGCGCGTCGGTGAATCCCGCCTGCAACGCAATGGAATCAATGGTGTCGTTGCCCGAAAGTAGCCGATTCTTTGCCAGCTTCAATCGTTCGTGCAGAATCGTTTCGTGGATGCTCCGGCCGAGGTGGTCGCTAAAAGCCTTGTACAAGCCGCGCTGGCTCATGGCCGTCGCGCGAACCACATCGGTGACGCTAAATTGCTCGGTGAGGTTCCCACGGATAAACTGCATGGCGCGCAGGACCTGCGGGTGGGCAATGGCCAGAACGTCCGTGCTTTGGCGCACGACAACCCCGCACGGCGGGATTTCCATGCTGGTTTTTGGCAAAGGCTCGCCATCAAGATGGCGGTCAAGCATTGCGGCGGCCTGGTATCCGAATTCTTCGATGTTGTTTTCAATGCTGGAGAGCGGAACTGCGAGCGCCTCGCATACCAGTTCGTCGTTCCGCACGCCGAGAACGGCGACTTCGTCGGGAACGGCGATGCCCGCAGAAAGGCATGCTTCTATTACCCATGCGCCGCCCTCGTCGTTGACGGCAAAAACCGCCACGGGTTTGGGGAGCATCCGGAGTTGCTCCACCAACGATTCCTTCCGCTCCCGCCAAGGGGCATCCGGATAACTTACAATTCTTGAGACGTCCGCAAAGGCTTTTGATTCTTGTTCGCATGAGCGCAACCGTATGCCAATACTGCCCTCGAAACCAAGAGTGGCAACATTTCGAACCCCCAAATCGCGAAAATGATCGGCGGCAAGCTGACCGACTTCCCCATCCTTGCCATGGACATGGCGAGCAATCTCGACCCGCGGCTGGGGTAGCGATTCCAGCAACCCATCGATCGGCGAGGGGTGCATGGAAAATTTGGCATGGGTGATAATTCCATCGCCATCCCAGCACTCCAATCCGGATTGAGTGTGGCAAAGATCGGTATTGAGATGCCAACCTGCTTCGCGGGCATAGCGGGCAACACCACGGTGGATTTTGGGGTGGTACCACCGCAACGCCAATAAAATATTTCGGGGTGAAGACATGCTTGATGAAATATCGAAAAAAGGAACTGAGTGCAAGTTTTAACTCAAACCTTGCAGGAAGAGGCATTGTGGAGTGACTCAGTGAGGCGTAGCTTTCCACTCATGGATCAATCCATTGGCATGTGTTGCTGCTCCACGGTGGGGCGCGGTGGCAGTGGAAGCAAAGAAAGGAAAGATGAGATGAAAAAGATACTTATAACTGCAAGCCTACTTGCTGTTGTGGCAAGCGCCAGCGCGGACATCAGCTTAAACTTCAATCCCGGTGGTTCGGGAACTGTGGCCGGAACCGAGGTCGTGGGTTTAAATGGGATCCAGGCGGACAGTTGGGTTGACTTGGGAGCCTCGGCAACCGCTGTCGATATTGATGGGGTCGCCGGATCGGCAACCATAGACTATGTATCGGCCTATAATTTTGAGGCTACCTCGGATGCCAGCGGTTTTCAGGACGCCACCCAGAATTCCGAAATGATGAGGCGTTCCA